>NZ_JBMLRC010000331.1:0-5341 GCF_049241225.1 Emticicia sp. | reverse complement strand
GTTTTCTTGCTCGACCCGTGGTGGAATCCTGCCATTGAAGCACAAGCCATTGACAGAGCCCATCGAATTGGGCAGCAAAACACGGTTTTTACCTATAAATTTATCACCCGAAATTCGGTAGAAGAGAAGATTCTGACCCTACAGCGAAACAAACGTAAGCTTTTCGATAACCTCATTACGACAGAAGAAAACTTCGTAAAATCGCTCTCGAAAGATGATATTTTGAGTTTGTTGGAGTAGATTCTTCAGTCAAATCAAAGAAATCTAAGCATATTACTATACAGTGTATTAGCCGAACACACAGACTGATTTTCTCGTATTTCATAATCTTTTGCCGATGGAGTAACCACTAAGAGCGGTGGATTATTGAGGTCTTGCAGTGCAATCGTAGTACCTTTCTTCAATTTTGGAGTATTAGAAAGTTTTATTTCTACTGCTAATTTGATATTATTTCCCTTCTGAATCACTAAATCTAACTCAGCTCCATCGTGAGTTCGGTAAAAATATACTTGAGTGTTTATTGGTAAATAATTGATTATTTCTTGAATAATGTAGCCTTCCCAAGAGTTTCCAGCCATATAATTTCCAAAAATATCTTCGACTTTATTTAATCCGAGTAAATAATGAAGAAAACCAGAGTCACATATATACAATTTAGGACTTTTTGTAAGTCTTTTACCAATATTTGCGAAATAGGGCTGAATTCGTCTCACCAGAAAAGCATTTTCAAGAAAATCAATGTAGCGAACGACAGTCTTATTACTAAATCCAAGAGAATTAGCCAGCATATTATAATTGATAATTCCCCCATGAATACTTGAAAGCATTAACAATAATCGTTGAATTTCTATCGGATTTGCGGGCATTCCTAAAAGTGGTAAATCACGCTCAACGTAAGTTCGTCTAAAATCTTCAAACCAAATTTCCCAAATTTCTTCATTTGGTGCCAAATAAGCTTTTGGAAAACCTCCTCGTAACCAATGTTTTTCATAGTCCTCTCCCACTTCTGATAGATTAAATGGCATTAATTCAAGGTATGATATTCGTCCAGCCAGTGTTTCAGAGGTATTTTTAATTATATCGGGCGAGGCAGAACCCAGCAAAATAAAACGCCCTGCTTTATTGTTTTGGTCTATCAACGAGCGAAGTATGGGAAATAAGTCGGGCATTCGTTGAATTTCATCAATAATAACAATTTTATTTTCAATTCTTTTTAGATACAAAGCAGCATCTGATAATTTTAGAGCGTCTTCGGGAAATTCTAAGTCTATGTATTCTACATCACTTGAAATTTCTGATGCTATTTGTTTGGCTAAAGTAGTTTTACCGACCTGTCTTGGCCCAAGAAGTGCTAATGCTGGAAAATAGCTAAGTCGTTCGGTTATTTGCTTACTTAAAAACCTTTTTATCATTTTATTACCGTAATTTGGGAATTGAAATCCAATATTACGGTAATAAAACATATAAATCAATTATTTACCGCAAAATTCCCAAATCCCAACCAACCTTGAAGAACTTTTGTGGTGGTTGGGTTTTTATGTATTTGGGCATCTGAAAACCAACTTGCAGCCGCAATGCCGATTTTTTTTTCTGATTGTTTTCTTCTTTTACCGTCTCTTCAACGCCTTTTAGAGATAATCTTAGCCCAAAACCAAAGAAAGTTGTCATTTCTTCTTTCAATTCTTGGTCGTTTTTCTCGTTTTCTTTGGCATTGATAGCTTCATATTTTACTTTTTCTGCCAAAAGTAATTTTGTTTTTTGAGCATAAGCATTTGTACTAAATATGGCGAGTAAGAGCAATAAAAAGGCCTTTTTCATAATTTTAGGATTGGATTTAGATAAAACGAATCATGCTAAGATTAGTTTTGATTTGTTTAGAAAATTGTGGACAGATATTTATCAGCAAATCTAATCAGCTATTGGATATAAACAAAAAAGGTCAGGCAAAACCTGACCTTCAACTATGTTTTTCGTGAATCAAATAAAATTATCGAATTGCTACACTGTGTGTGTAATCTTTATGAATTTCAAACTTCTTATTCCACGTTTCATCGCCACTTTTGAGTGTAAATTGATATGCACCAGCCGATAATGTTGAAATATCATACTTTGAAATAAAATTTCCCCAATCATATTTTCCCAATTCTCTTTCATAAATCAAATGCGAGTTGGCATCGTATAGAGAAACTGTCATTTTAATACCTTCTTTTTTCCAGTATCGTAGTTCAATTTTTTGCCCCTTTTCAATCGGACGAATGTTGGCCAAAAACAATTTTGATGGAGTTGCCAGTGGAGTGAAATTCGGCTTTTCAGGAATTTCGCTTTCCGATGATTCTATGACAGTAGCAAGAAATTGTGCTTGAGTATCGAGACTTATCAAAGCAGCAAATACTACTAAAAGTGCAAGTTTTTTGAGTGTGTTTGTAGAGTTTTTCATGTGCGTAAGTGTTATATTATTGATAAAGAAATTTGTATAACTATTTAGTTTACAGATACTTATGACTCGAGTTCTTTCAATAAAAAATCTAACACAATGTTGAATATTTTTCTAAACACTTCAAATAGCACTCTCCGAATAGTACAAGTACTCGGTTGGAAAATTCAATGAATATTAGAATAATACCGTAAGTTCATCTTAAAGTTTTATGAGATTTTGGCTTGTTTTTCAATGAAAAAGGCTTGAAATGTGTTTTTCGAGGCTTAAATTATTTACTTCAATAAATATGTAATTTCTTAAAAACTAATAAATTTGTTTGTATTTATATAAATCCATAAACATCAACCAACTTTTTTATCATGTTAAAACTCATTTTTTGTGCAATATTGACTTTAGGTATAATTGACAGTATCAATTTGGGTATTGAAACTCCAATCTATGGTATCAAACAAGAAATTTACTTTCCTCATCGTGAAAACCCTGCTGATTATTCATTTAGAAATAAATACACTTTCATCAAGATTGATAGTTTAAACATTTTTGAGATGGAATCACTTTTTGGCGTAGAAGACCCAAATGATGATTCAAAAAGTATTTTGAAAGATACTTTAAATTATTTTTGTTGGAAAGGCTCAAAAGGGGTTATGTACTCTCCAGTTTTTCAAGAAAGAAGAACAATTAAAGTGCTGACTAACCCTGATTCGGTTGTGAATGCATACGTTGGAGGGTTTCCGCAAATGGATGTTCGGGAGAAGGATTATAAGTTAGAATCAGTAAAGGATTCGCTTGGGTTGAGTAAACGATTCGTTTATTCAATCAAAAGTAATGAACATTTTATGTCTCCCGATACAATTAAACTATTGTTAATCAAGGAGAAATACGAACTTTATCATTCTTTTTCAAAGAAAATTGAAGCTGAGCACGGTATGACACTAACGGATGTTAGATTTATTTTTAATGCCAAAAAGCATGAGAATAAAGATTATCCTAAGTTAGAAGGTTACTTAACGCTTCGGAAAGTAGAAATTAAAGAAAATGCTTTTTTAAGTGCCGTACTAAAACAGTTTGAAATTGATAAGAAGCTATTGAGATAACCTCGTTTGGCTAAATATTTAACATTTAGTAATTGTGTCAAGCGTTCTCTGTACGCACCTTCTCAAATGCCGTTTTAAAAACGGCTGACACACCGACCGATTTTAAAATCAGCCGAGCGGGGGGGGACATTCAAATACTTGTAACATAATCAACTAAGTAATAAAAATGCGAATATTTTATATTTTAATGTTATACTTTATTCCGCTGTGTAGCTTTGCACAGCGGAATAAAAAGATTGAAATTCAGAAAATAACAATAACTAACTCTTATGTGGTTGATGCGATAAAACAACTTATTGATGACAGTAATAAAGACAATAAACTCTTTGAGGATGGTTTTGGATACATAGTTTTGGATGGAATATCATTTAGAAATTACACGACTATGAGCGATAAAACCCCTAATTCTGGAAAATGGACAGATACTTTAACATCTTTCAATGTGCATCTTGGAAGTGCTTATCTCGGAAGTTCAGACCCAGAATGTTTTCAATGTGATTATTTTCCTACATATTACACTTATATTGATGGGCGTTTAGTGTTGGTCTATGACGATGCTTTTAGATGGCTAACACCGAGGAAGCAGCGTTTACGGATTGAGAAAAAATACACTGACGAAGTTTTTTCTGATAAAAGCGTTAAGAAATTAAGTAAAATAGTTAATCAAACTCTCCAGCAAACTTTAGACACAAGTTTTGTTTTTTATAACCCTTTTGAAGATAGGTCTTATAAATTAGACAAACGGCAAAGAAAAAATATTTCTAAGGCTAAATTATTATCTTCTGCTTCATTTACCTACAAAAAAAATAGTTATAATGTATTTATTTTAAGAAATGGTGCTATTACAGTAAGAAAAGATTAGATATAAAATCTGTTTTTATATTTTCCATGTTAGGCGGAATGTTCCATAAGTTAGGCTGATTTTAAAATTAGTCGGTGTGTCAGCCGTTCTCTGAACGGCAATGGGAAATAACAAAGGTCAAGCAAAATACTTGACCTTGTTTGGTGCAGAAGAAAAGTTTAAAATCACAAATTTTTAATTCACACAGCAATGTTACTTTTGTAAAACATCAGAATCATAGAACCCACAAATATTTTCAATGAAAACTTACTTTTTAGTTTTGTTGCTTGTGTGCTTATTTAGCTTGGGGTTTAATTTTCCAAGTTCAACTATTTCCTGTATCAAACAGGAAATCAATTTCCCTTTTCGAGGTCAAGATATGACTTACGAGAAAAAATATACTTTTATCAAGACAGATAGTTTGAGCATTTTTGAAATGCATGCTTTCACAGGAGTCGATGACCCTAATGGTGGAACTGTGCAGATATTAAAAGATACAATAAATTATTTTTGTTGGAAAGGCTCTAAAGGGCTTATTTATCATCCATTCTTTCAAGAAAATAGGTCTATTGAGATATTAACTAACCCTGATTCGGTTGTGAATACATACGTTGGAGGGTTTCCACAAATGGAAATTCGGGAGAAAGATTATCAATTAGAATCAGTAAAAGATTCGCTTGGGTTGAGTAAAAGATTGATATATTCACTTAAAAGTAATGAGCATTTTATGTCTCCCGATACAATTAAACTATTGTTAATCAAGGAGAAATACGAGCTTTATCACTCTTTTTCAAAGAAAATTGAAGCTGAGCACGGTATGACACTAACGGATGTTAGATTTATTTTTAATGCCAAAAAGCATGAGAATAAAGATTATCCTAAGTTAGAAGGTTACTTAACGCTTCGGAAAGTAGAAATTAAAGAAAATGCTTTTTTAAGTGCCGTACTAAAACAGTTTGAAATTGATAA
>NZ_JBMLRC010000330.1:0-2931 GCF_049241225.1 Emticicia sp. | reverse complement strand
ATACTTAAACCATATTCAAGCATAGCTTTCTGATATTCTTTGCCTTTGGCATCAAATTCATCGGCCATTGGCACTAATTTCAGAATATTCAACGCATAGCACATTCGCATCCAGTTGGCAAACCAAGCATGTTGGTCATCGTCTGTTTTATGAGCTATCTCTAAAGCATGATTGAGATTTCCTTCAGAAAGGTAAGCAATCTGTTTGGCTCTTTCGGGGCCAATATCTTGTTTTTGAGTCAAATAACTGACAATTTCATCGTCCGTAAAATTTCTCACAGCAATGCGTTGCGTACGTGAAATGATAGTCGTCAATAACTTATCCGAGCTACTGGCAACCAACAAAAACAGCGTTTGCTCAGGTGGTTCTTCCAAAACCTTCAAAAGTGCATTTCCTGCCGCAATATTAAGCATTTCGGCTTGCCAAATGATGGCAATTTTATATCCACCCTCATAAGATTTCAAAGAAAGTTTCTGAATCAACTGACGAGATTCTTCGGCAGGAATATTTCCTTGTTTGATAGCAATATGTTCGAGCCAGTCGGAAAGTGTTCCGTAAGGCGTATCTTTTACAAAAGTACGCCATTGAGGCATAAAATTTTCAGAAATAACCGATTTGCCACCCGCAGTCGGAAAAATATAATTGACATCAGGATGAGCTAACTTGCTCATTTTATTGCAATTCGGGCAACGTCCACAGGCATCATCGGCTTGCTTATTTTCGCAGTTAATATAGGTAGCATACGCCAAAGCCAAAGCCAAATTTGCACTCCCCTCCGCTCCATGAAAAAGCTGGGCATGTGCCACATGGTTACTATTGACCGCCTGTATCAACGATTGTTTTACGTCGTCTAAACCTATAATTTCTCGAAAAAGCATTAGTAAAATAGATTCAAAGAAGTCAAGGAAGTCTTCGCTTGAAGCGAAGACTTCCCTATAACGCTTCCTTCGTAAGTACGCCTTTATTTTTTAAAATCATGAACATGCTTCAAAATAGCAATATCCTTATCTGTAAGTTCTTTATTTCGTCGAGCCATTGTAGCCCTAATAACCTCTAAAGCTTTATCAAAACGATAATCCACATATTCGGTATCAGCCCCACCCCACATAAAAGATGGAATATGTTTATCTTGAAAACCTGCTCCAAAAACGTTTGAACAAACCCCGACTACCGTTCCTGTATTAAACATCGTACTGATTCCAGCCTTTGTATAATCGCCCATAAATAAACCACAAAATAATTCACCCGTTTTTTCAAGTTTATCAGTGGCATAATTATATAGTTTTACTTCTGAATAATCATTTTTAAGGTTAGAATTATTGCAATTTGCACCCAAATTACACCATTCGCCAATCACAGAAGCTCCCAAGAAACCATCATGAGCCTTATTTGAATAACCAAATATAACCGAACTTCCAACCTCACCTCCAGCTTTAGAATACGGCCCAAGCGTTGTATTAGGGCGAATCTTACTTCCCCAAACCACCACACTACCTTCATCAATCGAAACTGGACCAATCACAATCGAGCCTTCCTGTATCGAAGCATTTTTCCCTATATATATCGGGCCTTGTTCAGCGTTCAAAATCACAGATTTGATACTCGCACCTTCTTCAACAAAGATATTCTCCGCACCATACACACGTGTAAAAGGGTCGGTTATTTCTTGCGAATTTCGTCCATCGGTAATTAACTTAAAATCTACCTTAATCTGGTCACCATTTTTCAAGAAAATTTGAGGTAATTGAGTGATGATACTCACCTCACCGTCAAATCTCTTTTGCTGAAATGCTTGAAAATTTATCGGGAAAGAAAGTTTTTCGGTAGTCCGAATAGCCAATACGTTATGATTACTATCAACCAAACATTCTCCAATTTCCAGTTTATTAATTTCTGAAATTAAAAATTCGTCGGGGCAAACCGCACCATTGATGTAAGTATTTATCGAACTCTCAGCCGTAATTTCCTCTAAATAACGCTTTGAAAGGCACGTAACTTTTGTTTTTAGTCTAAATGCCCATTTATCTCTTATAGTCAAGATACCACATCGAATATCGGCAACTGGACGAGTAAAAGTAAAAGGTTTCAATTGATTTCTGATTAACTCATCATCAAAAAGTATATACGCCATCTAAATTGAAAGTTAGTAGGCTGCAAAATTACGAAAAAATACTGGGGAATGTTAATATCGAAGATTATGAATGGGGAATAATGTAGAAGCTGAAGAGTTCATAATATAAGCTTTCTATATTAGGTTGTACTTAAAACGAGATGAATCTAAGTGATGGCTATTAGTTGAAGAATAGTCTAATTAATAGCAATTGCATTTATACAGGTTTTCAGCCTCCAACGTTTTTGTTTGTTAATTTGGTTGGTGGAGCCTAATAACAAAAAAAAAGTCTCACCGTTTCCGATGAGACTTCTGTAATAAAATTCTGGCGTCTACCTACTCTCCCGAGTTTGAACTCAGTACCATCGGCGGTGCGGGGCTTAACTTCTCTGTTCGAGATGGGAAGAGGTGAACACCCGCCCTATAAACACCATGAAGGTCTTTTGACTATTACGTCAATATCTTAATAATTCATGACTTATGTTACAGAAAGATAAAAGCATAATAAAAATATAAGAGTCCTCGATTCATTAGTATTGCTCGGCTTAGTGTTACCACTGCTACACCTGCAACCTATCAACGTCATCGTCTATGACGAATCTCAATGGAAGACTCATCTTGAGGTGGGTTTCACACTTAGATGCTTTCAGCGTTTATCCCGTCCGTACTTGGCTACTCTGCCGTGCCCTTGGCAGGACAACAGATGCACCAGCGGTACGTCCAACTCGGTCCTCTCGTACTAAAGTCAGAACCTCTCAATCTTCCTACGCCCACCACAGATAGGGACCGAACTGTCTCACGACGTTCTGAACCCAGCTCGC
>NZ_JBMLRC010000329.1:1811-5288 GCF_049241225.1 Emticicia sp. | reverse complement strand
TCATACTTATCATCTTCAAAAACTCGACTGTTTATTTTCTATGAAGATGCAAATGCTAAGACTTCTTTCAAAATATTTTTTTCTTTTATCTCTAATTCGACAGTCATTGTCTTTTTTGTTTTATGATACGAATTTAAAAATCTTTTATCGTAAAAAACTTTCCTCTCAATACCCCCTAACCAACTCAATCGCACCAAAAACACCTGCACTATCGCCGAGTTTTGGTTTTAAGAAAAGCGTTTCTACTTTGCGGTTATTGAAAATCCAGTTTTTGAGTTCTTCGGGAAAAGCCTCATAAATCATATCAATATTTCCCACACCGCCACCAATTACAATAGCATCGGGGTCAAGCACATTGACGATTGAAGAAATGGCACGTCCGAAAGACTTTATTAAATGATTGAGTGTAGCCGTAGCATGCGGGTCAGTTCCTGCTTGATGAAGTTCGTAGATTTCCTTCATTGTTAGGTCATTTCCGCTCAATTTCTTATAATATTGCTGCAAAGCTGGGCCAGAAAATACATTTTCGTTGCAGCCAGTTTTTCCGCAATAGCACAATACACCATCATCTTCAAAGAAATTATGTCCCCATTCTCCACCAATGCCGTGCCTACCGTTAATTACTTGACCATTTACAATAACTCCACCACCAACGCCCGTGCCGAGAATTACGCCAAAAACAACTTTTGCATCGGGTAAAACCTCCTTCACAATTCCCATAGTGGCTTCGGCCAATGCAAAACAATTGGCATCATTGGCCAACTCAACTGGCACACCGAGTGCTTTTGCAAGGTCGGCTTTCATGGGTTGCCCATTCATCGCTGTCGTATTGCAGTTTTTCATGGTCTGCGTAGTTGGGTCGGTCGTTCCTGGCGTACTAAAACCAATAGCAGTTGGAGCGATGTTTATTTCTTCTTTGATTGAATCAATCAATCTTACGACTTGACTAATGATATGTTCGTAGCCTTTGCTGGCTTCGGTCGGAATTCTTTTTCTTACTAAAATTTCATTGTTTTCGGCATTCATCACCACGCCTTCGATTTTCGTGCCGCCTAAATCTACACCCCAAAGTGTCTTCATTTAATGGATAATGTTTAATGGAAAATGTATAATTGAAAAAACTATCGACTCTCGTCGGTGGACTGTGGACTTCGTTAACGACTCATTAACAAATCAACAAGCAACTCCTTACAAACTTATAGCATCTTATCATCAAAGACAACAATTTTTATAAAAAGCTAAAATAGAATCATCACCATGAAACGTTCAATTATCGTAATCTTCACAATCCTTTTGGGAGTATTTGGGTTGTCATCTTGTAATACCTACAACATCATCGAAGGAAGTGGTATCATCGAAACCGAGTACCGTCGAATGGCCTATTTCAATAAAATCGAATTGTATTTTCCTGCCGAAGTGATTGTTCGTCAAGGAAATACGAAAGACATTGAAATTACTGCCGAAAGCAATATCATTGATTTGGTTTATAGCCGAGTAAGCGGAAATACCTTGATTTTAGATGATAACGGCCGCCTTCGTAGCAGCCATAATGTGAAAATCTATGTTCAAGTACCTGACATCAACGCTATTTTTGTTTCGGGAAGTGGCCGAGTAATCAGCGATAACAAAATTTATGCTAAAAACATGAATGTGCGTTTGTCGGGCAGCGGCTTGATTGATGTAGCCTTAGACGTAAAAAACGATTTAGTTGCCGATTTGAGTGGTTCGGGACTAATTTTCATGGAAGGAGACACCTATAATGGTATTTATGATGTTTCGGGAAGTGGAAAAATTGAATCGTTTGATATGCACGCCGATAATTCTGACATCGTGATTAGTGGTTCTGGACGTTGCGAAACCACCGCACTGAGCAAACTTGGTGTAACTATTTCGGGAAGCGGAAGTGTATGGTTTAGAGGAAATCCACGCATCAGCCAGCGAATTTCGGGTTCAGGAAAGATTTTCAATGCGAATTGAAATTACCTCACCCTTCCCTCTCCTCAAAGGAGAGGGTTACAAACTCCCTTCTCCTTCGAGGAGAAGGGCTGGGGATGAGGTAATTATTCATTCTTCTACCAATATTTTCCTCAGAATTCCCTATTTTTGCACTATTATTAACAAATAACCGTCGTCCGTCGTCTATCGACTGTTGACTCAAAGAATAATGGCAGAAATCAGCAAAACGTACAATCCGAAAGAGATAGAAGACAAATGGTATAAGTATTGGATTGATAATCAATACTTTAAGTCGAAACCAAATCCCGATAAAGAGCCTTATACTATCGTGATTCCTCCGCCAAACGTCACGGGTGTCTTGCACATGGGTCACATGCTCAACAATACAATTCAAGATGTATTGACTCGCAAAGCACGTATGGAAGGTAAAGAGGCTTGTTGGGTGCCAGGAACTGACCACGCTTCTATCGCTACCGAAGCCAAGGTTGTGGCGATGCTGAAAGAGCAAGGAATCAATAAAGCTGACCTTACTCGTGAAGAATTCTTGAAATATTGCTGGGAATGGACCGAAAAATACGGTGGCATTATCTTGCAACAACTCCGTAAACTCGGTGCGTCGTGCGATTGGGACAGAACTCGCTTCACGATGGAGCCAAGTCTGTATGATGCCGTAATCGATGTTTTTGTTGATTTATATAACAAAGGAGACATTTATCGTGGACACCGCATGGTAAACTGGGACCCGCAAGCCAAAACAACGGTTTCGGACGAAGAGGTTATCATGAAAGATGTTCAGCAGAAATTGTATTATATCAGATACGATGGAGCGGAGGGAAGTGTAACGATTGCCACGACTCGCCCAGAAACCATTATGGCTGATGCTGCGATTTGTGTAAACCCTGCCGATGAGCGTTTCCAAGATTTGATTGGTAAAAAAGTAAGAATTCCGTTAATCAATCGTGAAATTTCGATTATTGCTGATGAATACGTAACGATGGAATTCGGAACGGGTTGTTTGAAAGTAACACCTGCTCACGACCAAAACGACTACGCTCTCGGACAAAAACACGGTTTAGAAATCATTGATATTTTGACCGACGAAGGCAAATTAAACGAAAAAGCCTTGATTTTGGTAGGGGAAGACAGATTTGTGGCTCGTAAGAAAATTGCTAAATTATTGGCCGAATCGGGCAATTTAGTAAAAGAAGAAGACTATAAATCGACCGTTGGAACGTCTGAGCGTACAGGTGCGATTATCGAACCGAAGATTTCGTTGCAGTGGTTCTTGAAAATGAAGCGTGTTTCGGAGCCTGCTTTGGAAAACGTAATGAATGATACGATTCAGTTGATTCCACCGAAATTCAAGAATACGTATAACCATTGGATGGCAAACGTAAGAGATTGGTGTATCAGTCGCCAACTTTGGTGGGGGCATCGTATTCCTGCGTTTTATATGCCAGATGGCACTTGTATCGTAGCAAAAGATAAAAAAGCGGCTTTGAAAATTGCCCGTGATAAATA
>NZ_JBMLRC010000329.1:0-1711 GCF_049241225.1 Emticicia sp. | reverse complement strand
CTTGTATCGTAGCAAAAGATAAAAAAGCGGCTTTGAAAATTGCCCGTGATAAATATCAGTTATTTGCCTTGAGCGAAACCGACCTTACGCAAGATGAAGATGTTTTGGACACTTGGTTTAGTTCATGGTTATGGCCAATTTCGGTTTTTGATGGCTTTAAAGACCCTGATAATGAAGATATTAACTATTATTACCCGACCAATGATTTAGTAACTGCCCCTGAGATTTTGTTCTTCTGGGTGGCACGTATGATTATTGCGGGATATGAATATAAAGGTACATACCCATTCAAAAATGTATATTTGACGGGTATCGTAAGAGACAAACAAGGCCGTAAAATGTCGAAATCATTGGGAAATTCACCTGACCCAATCGAATTGATTGAAAAATACGGTGCAGATGGTGTTCGTACAGGTATGTTGTTTAGCTCTCCAGCAGGAAATGACTTGCCTTTTGATGAGAAACTATGTGAGCAGGGACGTAACTTTAGTAATAAAATCTGGAATGCTTTCCGTTTAATCAAGGGATGGGAAACTCAGTCAACAGTCGACAGTCAACAGTCAACAGTTATCAGTAATAGATTGGCAGTTAGTTGGTTCAAAACCAAAATGAATAAAGTAGTTGCCGAGACGCTTGACCATTACAATAAGTTCAGAATGTCGGATGCCTTGATGAGTACTTACAACCTCATTTGGGATGATTTCTGTTCGTTGTATTTGGAAATGATTAAGCCAGCTTACGTTGACGGAAAAGGCTTACCAATCGACCAAGAAACCTACGATGCAACACTCGAAATCTTCGATGAATTGATGCGTTTGATTCACCCTTGGATGCCGTTTATTTCGGAAGAATTGTGGCAGTCGATTAAGGAAAGAGGTACAAATGATTCAATTTGTTTGGCTCAATTTCCACAAGGTGGTGAAGTAAACGAAAGTCTTTTAGCTGATTTTGAGTTATTAAATGAAATCGTTTCGACGGTTCGTAATACTCGAAATGCCAAGCAGATTTCACCGAAAGAAGCATTGCCATTGGCGGTAAAAACCGAAAATCAAGCACGTTACGAAACTTTATCGGGCTTAATCAAAAAAATGGCGAATATCTCTGATATTCAATACGTTAGCGATAAAGCCGAAGGTATGAGTTTCGTTATCAAAGGCGATGAACTAACGATTGATTTAGGTAAAAATTTGGATATAGAAGAAGAAAAAGCAGCTCTACAAAAAGATTTAGATTATATCATAGGTTTCAAGAAATCGACCGAAGCAAAATTGTCGAATGAGCGTTTTGTACAAAATGCAAAACCAGAAATCATCGAAAAAGAACGCCAAAAATTGGCCGATGCCGAAACAAAAATCAAAGCTTTGGAAGAAGCTTTGGCGAAGTTGGGTTGAGGTTTTTAGAATAATTTTAAAAGGTAGTTTTGACATTTCAAGACTGCCTTTTTTGTTTGGGCTAAAGCCCAGTTGTTGATATATTTTCAGTTATCCGTCAGTTAAAACTGACGGCAATGAATAGAAAATTTGGTCTGAGGCTAAGGAGTGAGTTATTTCATTGCCGTCTGTGCGACCCAGTCTGCTTTAGCTGACGGATACTAAGATGAAAATTCAATATCGGCTTTAGCCAAAGGAGAAGTTTGGGCTAAAGCCCAGTTGTTGATGTGTTTTCAGTTATCCGTCAGTTAAAACTGACGGCAATGAATAAGTTTTTATAA
>NZ_JBMLRC010000328.1:0-4090 GCF_049241225.1 Emticicia sp. | reverse complement strand
CAAATTTTCTTGGACATAAAAATCCGAGTTTGAAGCCATTCGCAAAACGAAAAACTATTCGGGCAAAACGTGGAGTATCTTCTTCGTCTCGGAAATAAGCTAAATCACCCGTCATGCCGAAGTGAAAATGTAGCCAATAGGGAGCATCGAGTTGAGCAAATAGATTTTTGCCGATGCGTTTGGTGCCAATAAATTGCTTATTTCGTAGTTTCTCTACCAAAACATCATAATCAGTTGTGAGCAGTTTCGTGTCTTGTACATACACATCCGCAATGGGCTGATACAGACTCGTTTCTTCAAAATATCGGCGGTAGGTTTCTACTTCTGGAAGTTCGGGCATGAGGGTTTTGCTTTTTGTCTTTCTGATTTAACCTGTTTGGTGAGTTTTTGTTTAATTTCCGCAACCGTCAATGATAGCTTTGAATACACCGTTACTTTCAACTTTAAAGCCTGGGTTTAGAATGATTTCGCTGCCCGAATCGAAAATGACGTTTGCATTTGACATAACTTGATTACTTGCCATAATCGTTTTTCCTGATTCAATAATTTTAGTGCCTGTTATATTTTCTTCATTTATCTTAATATTGGGGCAAGAAGTAAAATCACAAGAACTGGCTGAATTCTGATAAATATTTCGGACTTCACTAAAGTTGGTTGTTCCCTTAAAAAACCTCACTTCGTCTATTTTTCCTGCAAAAGCATCATTTATATTATGGCCTTTTCCGAGAAAAATGCATGATGAATTTTCATAGTAAGGAGGGGTTGTGACTGAGATTTCTCCAGCTAATGTTCCATCAATAAACAACTTTTGTTTTTGGATATCTCTAACCAAAACTATATGATGCCACTGATTGGGAGTTATGCCTAAAGTAGATTTAATAACTGTGTTGCCTTGGAATGATGATGATGAAAACAGCCAAACCCAGCTATTAAGGGTATTATCAAAAGCATAACTGAGTTTTTGACTTTTATTGAGCGTTCCTAATGAAATAACATTTGTTGTTGTATTTGCTTGGTTATAAGGCATTATCCACATCGAAATGCTATATTCGGAATTAAGCAGACCCGTAATTGGAATGTCAACGTAGGCATTGTTGCCATTAAATTCTAAAGCGTTGTTGTTGTTATTAAATCGGTCGGTTGTGGCAGTCGTATTATTGAGTGTAGCGTTATTTCCTCCGAGTGCATTTACGCCATTATTATTAAGTAGATAGCAATTTTGCCTTTTAGGCAAGACATTTATTGCAATGGTTCCAGTGGCTTCACCGTATCCGCAGGCGTTTTGAACGGATGATAATTTTATTATATAAGGGAGGTTTTCTATGGAATAGTGAATTGTATGAGGATTATATTCGGTGGTGAATTTATTGTTGGTTTGACCATTATTGAGCGAGTATATCCATGAACCTGGCCCTTCAAAGTCAATTTTAGCTGTTGCAAATTCTCCATAATTGGCATCAGAAAGCCATGTTAGTTTACCTTTGGGTTTCAAGTTACAAGGTCTGTAATTACAATCTAATGACTGATAAAGTTCTTGCATTTGGGTATCTGTTAGATTCGCATAAAAAACTTTTACATCATCTATTTTTCCTATGAAATTATTGGGTGAACTTCCGCCTGTTCTACCTCCGACCATAGAGTTGGCAAGCCATGAATCGCTCGGATTCAGATAGCCCGTACGTATTATTTGTCCATCAACATACAGCCAAACTTTACCCATTTTATTTGTTACGGCTACGTGTACCCATTTATTGAGAAGAAAATCAATTGGCTCTTCAATAAAATTTTCATTGCTATTTACTTGGTATCTTAATACTAAATTGTTTGTATTGGCTCGTTTACTAATCATAAAAGCATGGTCAATTCCATATTGTCCCATTGCGAAGATTGTCATTGGATTATTCTGTGGATATTGCGATAAATTTATCCACGCAGAGATGGTGTATGCTCTACCGATAAAAGCGTTTGCCGTGCCCAAATTTACGGTTTGATTACCATTAAGACTGATAGCTTTATTGGCTTGTCCGAAGCGGTCTTCGGTAAAAGTAGCATTTCCATAACCATTTATTTGAGAAGCATCATTAGTAAAATCGTTATTAAACGATAAACAACTTTTTATAATCGGAGTAAAAAGTACACTTGCTTGGTTGGTGACTACTCCAGTTCCACATTTATCGCTGAAGTGAGCAATAGGAAGAGTTTTAGTTTTTGATGAATCTGAATTAATAGAATAATTGTAGTACGTAATATTGGAAGCGTCTTGTGTTAAGTATGGTCTTTTGGGCATTTCCTTCCCAAAACTTATCAAACAAGAATTTGAAGTAACATTATTTAGATTCATACGAACTCCTTGATATACTTGGTCATTCGCAAAGATTGTGGCAACAGTTGGAAATGTAATCTCTGGAATAGCGTTACATAACCTAAATATACAGTCGTTAGAGTTAAACAAATCCAAGATATGTTGGTCTTTTAATGCTCCCGTAAATATTTTCACATCATCAATTTTTCCATTAAAATATTCTCTGTTGTTTACACTTCCGCCGATTCGTGCTTTCGGATTATGGTCATATTGTGGAAATGAACCCTGATTTATTTCACTCACTAAATTGCCATTGATATATAATTTTAGTTTATCTAAAGTCTTGACTGAAACAATATGTACCCATTGGTTTGCATTAGCACTGTAGAAGGTAGAAGGTGATGCACCGTCATAAAATTTACCACCAATAATCCAAGCGGGTTGAAAGCCAGTTTGGGCGTTATTTGCTATCCCAATATAATGTTCGTAATCATCAGCACCAATTGAAAGTATTTTTTTAATTGTGCCATTAGTTGGCAAAGTGGCTACATTCGCCCATGCTGAAAGTGTATATTGCTCGCCCGGGTATTCTCTGGCACTCATATTGATGGCATCATCAATGCCATCAAATAAATATGCTTGATTGGGTGCATTGTTGCGGTCTTGTGTGAGTGTTGCCCCAACAACAATTGCATCATTTGCACTTACACCGTCTTTGGTGTTGCCTGAAAAGAGGTAGCATGACCGCAAGACAGTGTCTTTAGAAAGAACCTTACCCGTAAATTCAGCATTGAGAATAGAACCATATCCGCAAGAATTTCGAACCGATTCAATGATTAACTCGTAGGACTGCTCTGGGTAATTTGTATGAGAAGCATAATTTTGTTGTGTACTATATTCATAATTCCCTCCTTTGAAAGTGTAGAAAAATGGAGGTGTGCCAGTAAATTCTATTTCCATTTTGGATTCATAACGTGGCAAAACAGTTTTACTGGAAAGTACATTTGCCGTTGGTTTCTGACAAGCGAAATTGTTTGGTATGAAACGGCAAAAATTTACACTTCCACCACCTGTTGGTTGGTTAATGTTGATATTTGTGGCTTGTCCTGAATGATTATTGAGCATCATTATATAGGTCTGTCCAGTGTAGGCGTGCTGTATTCTGAGGTTAGGATTTCCAGTATCAAAATCACAAGAATTAGGAACACTCGCTACGTAGTCGCAAGCTCTTGCAAGGTTATTACTAACAGGTCCCCAAATAATACCGTTAATGTCCTGATTATTAGTATTTGTAAATTCAAAGTTAAGTTCTTGTCCATTTCCGCTGGTAACAGTTATGACAAACCAATTTTGATTTTCTGGCGTACCCAATGCAAAACCACAGTCGTAATAGGTATTTATAGACCCTTGTACACATGGATTATTTAATGTAGTTGCAGGATACGTAAATGAAGTTCCACATTGAGTTAATGTGTTTTCGTTGAAAGAACTACAAGCAATATAAGTTTCTCGGCAAGTTTGAGCATTAGTTTGATAAATTGAGAAATAGTAAAGCAGAATAAAGCTGAATGTGATTATTTTGTTCATATTTTGCTATGGATTATCATGCGAAAATAATTCAAAAACTTCATTCTAAATTATTTTAAGGATTGTATTTTAGAAATTTTTATCGAAAGCATCAATAAAAATTTCGCATCATTCAATTATCTTTCCTAATTTGTACTCTATTCAACCTTAAAACATAAAATGGCAAATCTGAATACAAAATTAAACAAAACTAATACCTAT
>NZ_JBMLRC010000327.1:0-14439 GCF_049241225.1 Emticicia sp. | reverse complement strand
TTTATTCAAAAATCCGTCAGCTAAAGCAGACGGCAATGAATAATATTTGTTTAAAACACAAAAAGCAAAGGCTCAGCAGAAAAAATCCACCAAGCCTTTTAAATATCGTTAATTGACTATCGACCGTTGACTAAAAAATCAATCTTTTTTGTCATAAATTGGGTCGTATTTCAAGCCGTATTTATCCAATACATCTTGTGGCACACCATCCCATTGATTCGGGCGATTTCCCACATAACCCAAAGCATCAAAACCCATTTGAGTGGTGAAATAACCTGTCACTGTCAAGTTTCTCATTTGTGTAAAAAACGATGCTCCTTGTGTATATTCTGGTTTTACATCATTCGGATAGGCAATTTCATCAACAATCTGGATTCTTTCTTTTGCCGAACACAAAGAAAAAACCTTGCCGAATTGCTTCAAACAAACATTATCCAACCATTTCAAACCACCACGAAGCGGAGTCTGATACGCCGGTTGGTCTTTTGCCATAAACTCAATGTAGGCAGGTACACCCGCTTGCGTAGCACTTCCCGATTTTGCATCGGCAGGCATGATAATATCGCACAAAATGCCAATAGTTGTTAGTTCCGCAGCCGTGAAAAACTTTTCGGCCATTAGTTTTTTATCACGCTCAATCTCTTCTGGTACACGTGCTGGCGTGGTTTTAAAAGGCTTTGGGTCTGGAGCAGCCGCTACCAAGTCGGTAGTGGGTAAAGCAGCCATCCCGAAAGTGCCTAAAGATATTGCTTTTAATGTATCTCTACGTTTCATGTTTTTCTTGAAATTAAAAAGTCTTACAAATTCTTAGCTTTTACTTGGTCGATGATATAATCTGAAGTACGCCACGAACTCGCCAAGATTGTCCAAGTAACGTTTTTATCACCTTGCGAAACAAACGGAGCTGCATCAACCACAAACAAGTTTTTCACATCATGTGCTTGTTGCCATTTGTTCAATGCCGATTTTTTAGGGTCATTGCCCATACGAACCGTTCCAACTTCGTGGATAATTTCACCAGGTTGTGCCAAGCCATAGTTGGTACTCGCATCTGGCTTTTTACCTAAAGCAATACCGCCCATTTCGTGGATAATCTGCTCAAACGTATCTTGCATGTGTTTAGCTTGCTTGATTTCGTTCTCACTCCATTTGTAATTGTAGCGAAGTGTTGGAATACCATATTTATCAACATTATTTGGGTCGATTTCGCAGTAGTTAGACTCCAACGGAATAGGTTCGCCACGTCCAGCCATGCCGATATACGCACCGTACGTACGAATTACATCTTCTTTCAAAGCAGAACCGTAGCCACCAGCACGTTTTTTATTACCATTTTTATCGGTATAAAGTCCGTTTACACGCTCAATTCCTCCACCAAATCCACCGCCTGGCATTCCCATACCACCACCGTACTCGATGTGATAACCACGAGGGAAGTCTAATTTTTTGTTATCCAACCACCACGGAGTAAATACGTGCATACCACCAACACCGTCTTCGTTGTAGCGTTTTCTATCCATCAAGGCAGGAATAAATGCCGAACGGCTCGCACCAGTCGAGTCATTGAGATATTTACCCACAACTCCACTATCGTTGGCCAATCCTTTTTGGAATCTTGAAGATTTTGAGTTTAAAAGAATACGGGCAGTTTCGCAAGTACTTGCAGCCAAAACCACAATTTTACCTTTGATTGTGTATTCTTTCAAGTCCATTTTATTGACATACGAAACACCAGTTGTTAGTCCAGTGTTTGCATCGGTCAATACTTCACGCACCATGGCGTTGTTTATCAAAGTCAAGTTACCTGTTTTTGCCGCAGGAATACAAAGTACCGAAGATGCCGAGAAGTCAGCGTAGGCTTGACAAGCACGACCGCACTGTCCGCAGTAGAAACACGAACCACGAGAATCGTTGATTGGCTTAGTAAGCATGGCCATACGAGAAGGAATTACGGGAATTCCAATACCAGTAGCTGCTTTTTTAAGCATTAATTCGTGCAAACGTGGTTTGGGAGGAGGTAAGAAAATACCATCTGGCTCGTTTCGGATACCTTCTTTTGTACCGAAAAGACCAATCATTTTATCAACTTTATCGTAATACGGAGCGAGGTCTTCGTAGTCGATTGGCCAGTCGTCGCCGATGCCAGTCAAAGAACCTCTTTTGAAATCATCAGGACCGAAACGCATCGAAATACGTCCCCAGTGATTGGTACGTCCACCCAACATTCTTGAACGGAACCAACGGAATTGCGTACCTTGAGCAGCCGTATATGGCTCGCCTTCGATGTCCCAGCCTCCCCAAGCAGCATCAAAATCTCCAAACGGACGAAGACGAGTGCTTGCTCCACGACGAGGCGATTCCCAAGGGTTTTTCATTTGGGTAATATACTTTGGGTCAGCGGGGTCGAAGTAGCCACCAGCTTCCAACAAACAAACTTTAGCACCAGCTTTTGCGAGTTGATATGCTGCCATACCACCACCAGCTCCTGAGCCAACAATGACAACATCATACACTTTAGCCTGCTCTTTAATCTCGAATAAGTTCATTTTTTATTAGGGATGAAATAGAAATTAATTGCTTTAAGAATCAAAATACTAAAATAGAAATTTTTCTTTTTATTTTGATAAGAAGCAGGAATATTATTTTTTAAAAAAATTTAATTTAGACAATATAGATATTAAAAAAGGCTCGATTTGAGCCTTTTTTGTAGAGCAATTTTCTAAATTGCTCCCAACACAATTTAGAAAATTGTGCTACTCTATAATTGTTAGATTTGCTTCGTTTTCGAGCTTTATTTGTGGTTTTTCTTTATAAATACTCACAATTCCCTTTACTTTTATTGATTTACCTTGCAAAGTAGCTTCCGAAAATTTCCCTTTTGAGATTACTTCGCCTTCAACAACTACGGTTACATCATTACTTGGGTGGGGTTTATCAATGTTCAATAAAAGCATATCGCCCGTTGGTCTTTGAAAAAGTCTTGAACCAGCAACTTTACCCGTCAAGAAAACTTCTTTACCCACAAAGTCTTTGGCTTGTGAAGCCGTGATGGTTTCTTGAGAAAAAGCGGTGAAACCAATGCAAACGAATAATACCAGCAATAGATTTTTCATAGTGATTTTTTGAAAATGACTTATATGTAATGTTTCCACAAAGCTATCATTTCAAAATCTCTCGTGCAATCACAAGTTTCTGAATCTCGGAAGTCCCTTCATAAATCTGTGTAATTTTGGCATCACGCATGAGGCGTTCTACGTGGAATTCCTTTACATATCCGTACCCTCCGTGAATCTGTACTGCTTCGGTTGTTGCCCACATAGCCACATCTGATGCAAAAAGTTTGGCCATTGCTGCCGATTCTACGTAATCTTTTCCTTCATCTTTTTGGCGAGCGGCTTTATAAACCAATAAACGAGCGGCTTCGATTTTGGTTGCCATTTCGGCCAATTTAAACTGAATCGCTTGGTGTTCGCTGATGGCTTTACCAAATGATTTACGTTCTTTTGAATATTTTACGGCCAGTTCGTATGCACCTGCCGCAATTCCGAGAGCTTGTGCTGCAATACCAATTCTTCCACCATTGAGGGTTGTCATGGCAAATTTAAACCCAAAACCATCGGCCCCGATTCGGTTTTCTTTTGGCACTTTCACATCAGAAAACATCAAAGAATGTGTATCTGATGAGCGAATCCCCATTTTATCTTCTTTCTTCCCTACCACAAATCCTTCTGTGCCTTTCTCGATAATCAAGGCATTGATTCCTTTGTGCTTGAGTTCGGGGTGAGTTTGGGCAATTACCAAACAAACCGATGACGTTCCGCCGTTGGTAATCCAGTTTTTTGTGCCATTTACTAAATAATAATCCCCTTTGTCTTCGGCAGTTGTTTTCTGCGAAGTTGCATCTGAGCCAGCTTCGGGTTCGGACAAACAAAATGCTCCGATAATTTCACCCGATGCGAGTGGCTTTAAATATTTTTGTTTTTGTTCATCTGTTCCAAACTCTTCTAATCCCCAACAAACCAAAGAGTTATTGACCGACATCGCCACCGAAGCAGAAGCATCCACTTTCGAGATTTCTTCCATTGCCAGCACATACGACATCGTGTCCATGCCACCTCCGCCGTATTCGGGTGAAACCATCATTCCCATAAAGCCCAACTCCCCCATTTTTTTGATTTGCTCATAGGGAAATACCGAATGGGTATCTCGCTCAATGGCAGTGGGTAATAGTTCGTTTTGGGCAAAATCACGAGCAGCGGCTTGCACCGCCAAATGTTCTTCGGTTAAGTTAAAATTGATTCCTTCTATTGTAGTTGCTGCCATAGTTTTACTTGGTTTTGTTTTAATGTTGTTGATGAATCAAAGTTATATAAAAAAATATTAGTATGCAAGCATACTAATATTTTGAATTTTTAGTGATTCTGTGGCTTCGACTGCTTCGGCAGTCAGATTCGCTCAGCCACCAGCCTTCGCTGAACCATCGACCTTCAAAGTTTCGTCAGATGATTAATTCCATCTAATAATCTATCCAAATCTCGTAGGCTTGTATAAACG
Source organism: Emticicia sp. (assembly GCF_049241225.1). NCBI lineage: Bacteria > Pseudomonadati > Bacteroidota > Cytophagia > Cytophagales > Leadbetterellaceae > Emticicia > Emticicia sp. The sequence continues at coordinate 9,885 of NZ_JBMLRC010000327.1, read as the reverse complement.
TGCGGCGTAACTCTCACGCCATCGAGCTTTTCCCATTTGGTTGGCGAAGTGTGTATTTTGAATTTGGCGAATAATTCGCCTTCCATTTTTCCTGCTTCTAAGCCTCCCACGCTAAAATGTGCCAATGCTCCCGAAAATTCGGGTTTTAGCGATGTATTCATTTTTATTTTCGTCATTTTACTCGCCTCTTTTGCCCAATAATCTTTTAGAAAACGTAAACGTGCTTCTTTTCTTGCATTGCCAATGGCCAATTGGAAATTAAGTGCTTGTCCGATGGCTTGCTCAATCATGAATGGACGAGTGCCGAGGTTTTCAAATTTTCGGATATTGTCAGAGTTGGGTTTATCGTTTGGAATGAGCGGAAAAATTTTACTGATTTTTTCTTTTTTCATCCAAAGCATTCCCGAACCGATTGGGGCAGAAAGCCATTTATGCAGACTTGTTCCGTAATAATCACCCCCCAAATCAGGAATTTTGTATTCGAGATGAGCGAATGAATGAGCTCCATCAATCAAAACTTCTATGCCACGTTTGTGGGCTTCGTCGGCAATGCGTTTGGCTGGAATAACTTGTCCATTCCAATTCATAATGTGCGTAATATGAACGATTTTAGTGCGTGGCGTCATTTGCTCGACATATTTCCGTACGATAAGGTCGGCATCTTCGGCAGGTAAATCGAGTTCTACATAATTGATTTTTAGACCATCACGTAATTCTCGTTGACGCCATGCGTGTAGCATATTTGGGTAATCGTAGCGAGTCATTACTATTTCATCGCCTCGCTGTAGAGGTAATCCCATAATTACGGTATCGATGGCTTCGGTAGCATTTCGGTTGATGGCTATTTCTTCGGGCGAAACGCCAGCATATTTTGCCAAATTTTCACGCAGTGGTTCTCGGCCTTGGTCCATGATTCGCCACATATAATAACTGGGGGCTTCATTGGCGAGTTTATTATACCGGTCAACGGCATTTTGCACTACCAATGGCGATGGACTCACACCTCCGTTATTAAGATTAATAATTTGTGGCGAAACCGTGTAGGCTTGCTGTATTTGCCACCAATAATCTTCATCGGTTGCCAGTTCGAGGGCCGATTTTTCGGGTTTGTAAGCAGCCAAAGTCAGCAATTCTTCTTTTGAAAAAGCCTTTAATGATGGAATAAGTGAGGTACTGGCAAGCATGGCGGCCTTGCTCAAGAAACTTCGGCGTGAAGGCATGGTTTAGGGAGGTTTTAGTTTGGATGATTTTAGGGAAGTGAATTTATAGAAATATGCTGATAAAAAAATGAGTTGTACTCAATTTTTTGCTTTGGAAAGCTAAAATTGAGTACAACTCATTATGTTTTTTTATCGCGAACAGGCAATGTTCTTGACTCTAAGTATTTGATTGAAGATTAAGAATTGTTGATTTTTGATGTAAAAACAATTCCGTGGCGGACAGGATGTTCGCCCCACATTCGATTCTTACAAAAGTTTCTTTTTTAAATATTCGATAGCCATTCCATAGGCTTCTTTGGCTTTTGCTTCATCGTATTTTGGATTACTTGGATTGGCAAATGCGTGGTCTGCTTCAAAGATTTTGTAATTGAGGGTTTTGCCAGCAGTTTTCATATTTGCCGCAAATTCTTCGATTACTGCTTTTGAAATCCATTGTTCGGTTGCGAAAAGACCAAGTACATCGGTGTTCAATGTTTTTAACTTTTCAACGTCTTTTACTGGCATTCCATAATACATTACCGAGCCAACAGTTTGTTTTCCACCAATGATAGCCGATTTTAATGACCAGCCACCACCAAAACACCAACCTACGTTAGCAACTTTGGCTTTTTTACCAGCAAACTGTAAACCACCCTGCACGATGTTTTCGAGACGAGCCTCAACCACACCTTGCATATACTTTCCTGCTTCGCTGGCGTCAGTGGCTAATTTACCATCGTACATATCAAGAGCTAAAACGTTTACATTTCCACCTAAATCTTTGTAGAAAATATCGGCTTGACGCTTGATGTGGTCATTTAAGCCCCACCATTCTTGATATACAAAAAGCCATTTGTCCGATTTTTTCGTAGATTTTACAAAATAGGCATTTGCTTTCTTGCCATCAGGTGTAGCAATCTCTATCATTTTGCCACCAACTTCGCTTGTGTGTTTGTAAACGATTGGTGCCAAGTGAGAAGCAATAAAGGCTTTGTCTGATGCAAAAACGCCCATGTTACCATCGTTGCTGGCAAAAACTAATTCGCAACAACTTTGTGAGAAGCTAAACGCTGAGATACTTGCTAAAGCAAAGGTTAATAAGAGTTTTTTCATTTGATTTTTAAAAATTAGATGTATATACATATATAAACGATTATTGAGGTCAAAAGGTTTTTAATAAAACCTTTTAACAAAAAAGAGAAAACATTCGATGCTTTCTCTTTTCTAAATATCACAATATTACAATTCATTACACTTTTCTCTTCGCCACTAATTTCTTTCCTGCATCTAATAATTGATCGATTTCGGTATAACCCAAGAACATTTTTACGACTTTACCTGTATTTGGGTCAATAAAAAATAATGATGGATAACCTTGTACTTCATAGATACTCGACAATCTTACGCCCTCTTCACTTTCCATATCAATGGCTGCATTGACAAAGTTTTGGTTAAAAAACTCTCCTAAGTTTTTGTCAGGAAAAACCCTCGCTTGGAGCATTTTACAAGGCCCGCACCAAGTGGTGTAGGCATCCATAAAGATAAGTTTCTTTTCGGCTTTCGCTTTTTTTAGAATTTCTTTCCAAGAGGCTTCAGTAAATTTTATACCTGTGGCACTTTTGCTATGTTGAGCATAAGTTGCTACGCTGAAAAATAGGCCAATGAGAGCAACAAAAACGGTTTTCTTCATTTTAGTGTTAGTTTTTTCCCGACAGCCCAAAGGCCTTCGTGTGAAAGGTTAATAATTGATGTTAATAACGTAAAGAAACAAGTTTTTAGTTTCTTTCATATCGAAAAAGCAAGATTTAGGCCAAAATTAAGTTTGATTTCACCCCGCCCAATTCTCTCTATCTAAACTACGGTACTGAATAGCTTCGGCCAAATGCTCGATTCTGATTTCGTCACTTCCAGCCAAATCGGCAATTGTTCGACTTACTTTCAGAATGCGGTCATAAGCACGAGCCGAAAGTCCGAGGCGTTCCATTGCTTTTTTGAGTAGTGCCTTTCCTGCGTCGCCAATATCACAGATTTCTTTCACCATTTCGGGTGGCATCATGGCATTTGAGTGTATTTCTGAGTAATTCTCAAAACGCTTGGTCTGAATCTCACGGGCTTTTACTACTCGTTCTCGAATCTCGGCCGACGTTTCGTTTTTACGAGTTGAAGCAATTTGGTCGAAACTTACAGGAGTCACTTCTACGTGCAGGTCTATTCTATCCAAAAGTGGCCCAGAGATTTTATTCAAATACTTCCCAACAGTTCCCGGCGGACAAGTACAATCTTTTTCGGGATGATTATAATAGCCACACGGACATGGGTTCATGCTGGCAATGAGCATAAAATTAGCGGGAAAATCAACGGCCTGTTTGGTACGAGAAATTACAACCTTTCGCTCTTCGAGTGGCTGACGCATTACTTCCAAAACAGTTCGCTTAAACTCTGGTAGTTCATCCAGAAATAAAACACCATTATGAGCCAAAGAAATCTCGCCCGGTTGTGGAAAACTACCACCACCAACCAAAGCTGCGTCAGAAATTGTATGATGTGGCGAACGAAATGGACGACGAGCAATTAGGGTGGCTTTCACACCTAATTTACCTGCTACCGAATGAATCTTTGTGGTTTCGAGTGCTTCGTGGAGAGTAAGCGGAGGCAAAATAGAAGGCAAACGCTTCGCCAACATCGTTTTCCCTGCCCCGGGCGGGCCAATCATGATTACATTGTGTCCACCAGCGGCAGCAATTTCCATAGCTCGCTTGATGTTTTCCTGCCCCTGTACGTGCGAGAAATCGGCATCGTATTCACCAACCGAATTGAAGAAAATATCTCTTGTGTCGGTAACTAATGGCTCAATTTCTTTCGTTCCTGTCAGAAACTCAATGGCTTCGGTGAGCGTATTTACTGGAATAACATCTAAGGCATTGACTATGGATGCCTCCATTGCGTTTTCGGCAGGAAGAATAAAACCTTTGAGTTTGTTTCGACGAGCTTCGATAGCAATCGGTAAAACGCCTTTTATCGGGCGAAGTGTACCATCTAAGGCCAATTCACCTAAAACAACGTATTCCTCTAAGTTCTTGGTAGTTTTGATTTGTCCTGAAACAGCCAAGAGTCCCAGAGCCATTGGTAAATCGTACGCCGAGCCTTCTTTACGAATATCGGCAGGAGCAAGATTTATAACCGTTTTTTGACGAGAAATCTGATAATTACAATTTTTCAAGGCGGCATCTACTCTTTGTTGGCTTTCTTTCACCGCCCCATCGGGCAGCCCAACAATTGCCATTCCTGTGCCTTGTACAACACTTACTTCGACCGTAATCAAAGTTGCATTGACACCATAAACAGCAGCCCCGAAGGTTTTTGACAGCATAAGTTTGTATTTTTTGTATGAACCCAAAATTAAACCATGATTTGGTAAAATTGCAAGATTTGGTAAAACTTATTACAAAACTGACTACTTTGTAAACAAATAATGTTTCGATTTTTATATTTGCATCTCACAAAATGATATCCTCATGAACTTTTTTTCTGGTCAAAATTTTTGGAAATTTATTGCGGGATGTATCAGGTTTTGGTTGGGTCTTATCTTACTTACGGCTGGTGTGGCCAAAATGTTTAATGGCCATTTTATCGGCATTATCGGCCCTGTTTGGTTAGAGTATGAACTGGAAAAATACAATTTGGGTGTTTATGCCATATTCATTGCCTACTCGCAAATCGTTGTGGGTTTTATGCTTTTGGTGAAGCGTTTTGCTACTTTGGGGGCTATTATGGCCATCCCGATGTTTGCAAATATTCTAATGGTGACGATTTCGCTACACTGGCAAGGTACTCCTTATGTAGTTGCGTTCTTTCTTTTATGCAATTTATATCTGCTTGTTTATGATTTTCATAAAATCAAGTTTTTACTCACCGATGAGGTTGCCCCTCTCAAAGAAATTCCTATCAAACGCCACGACATTCGGCTTGATGTACTTTATATCATCGGTTTGCTTATTATTTTAGTAGCGGTTTCGCTCCGAAAACTTCTTGATAGTTTTGCTCCAACACTAGCTTATGTGGGGCTTGGCTCATTTATCTTGGTTTATGCTTACGGCTATTGGAAAAACAAGCGAGCATAAAAAAGCCCCACCGAATTTTGTTCGATGAGGCCACGATTTCCTAAAATATTTCTTATTGTTCCCAACGCCAATCTTTACCAATAATCAATTCGTTTTTGAGGTTTTGTTTAATCAAAAACTCTTTGGTTTCTTGGTCGTTCATTTTTTTCACAGGTAAAGCCTCGGCTTCGGCCAAAGCATAAAGCATCATGGCCGTGAAGCGAACGTTATTATTGATTTGTTTTTTATCAATCAAATCGAAACGGTCGCAGTTTGCGTGGTAACAATTATAAGCTTTTACTGGGAAGTTTCCCGATGGCGAACAAACTGGCACACCTTCAATCATAAATGGCTGGTGGTCAGAGTGTAAACCCGCAGAATTACGATTTGTATTTGTATAAGTCGAATCAATTTCCTTGATTTTTGCACCGATTTCATCAAAAAACTTTTGTAATTCTGGGCGTCCCATCGCATTGAAACCTTTGGCGTTATTGACCATATCAAGGTTAACCATCAACTGAACTTGGTCGATTTTTCCTTCTTCTTTATATTTTTTCACCATTGCCTTCGAGCCAAGCAAGCCTTGTTCTTCACCCATAAACATCACAAATTCGATAGTACGTTTTGGTCGAAGATTCAATGATTGGAAAACTCTGGCAATATCCAATACCGTAAATGAACCAATGCCATTATCCATTGCCCCAGTTGCCAAATCCCACGAATCTAAGTGGCCGCCGATAATAATTTTTTCTTTTTTGTATTTTTTCGAACTTCCCGGAAGCGTCGCAATTACGTTTCTAGCTCTGATTGGTCGACTGAAATTTCGCATATCAATCACTGCCAATAAATTTGGTTCGTCTTTTATCCATTTGCGAATCGCTTTGCCACTTTCTACCGAAATACAAACCGCTGGAATCGGAATCAACTCGCCAGTTACCGAAGCGGTTCCCGTTAGAAGCACTCCCCCATCAACTGCATTGGCGATAATTACACCCGCAGCACCATATTTGATGGCCAAAGCCGTTTTTTCGGAGCGGTGTAGGTTCTTCTTACCTTTGTTTTCTGGCGATTGAATATTGATGTTAAACAAGGCGATTTTTCCTTTTACTTCGGCTTTTACCTTCTCGAAGTCAGATTCTATTCCATCGCCACAATCAACGATTGGCCCCTGTAAATGCGAAGAAACTGGCGAGTGTGCCAAAGCAACCACCTCTACATCACGAAAGTTATCACTTCCCTTTGGTACGATTGCCAAACTTACGGTGTCTCTCGCCCAAGACTCTACCTCAAATGGCATGTACTTTACATCTACAAAACCGTATTCTTTAAACAATTTATGAGCATATTCTTCGGCTTTTTTGCCGTTGGTGCTTCCTGTAAGTCGATGACCGATGGTTGATGTTGCCTCGCCGAGCGTCTCATAAGAACGGCCACGATAAAGTACATCTTGGTTGATTTTAATAAACACGTCTTCAAGGCTATCTCGTTTTATTTTAAACGACGAAAGAGCAGCAATGATGACTAAGATTATTATCGCAAAACTCTGTTTTTTCATTAGATTTATTGATGGTTATAATTTTATAGACGACAATTTCGGATTCTACCCGTAATATTAATTGTAAAAATCGTTATTTTTTTATTTTTCTACAAAATGTCTGCATTTTTTCCTTCAATCAGTATTTTGGCACAAAATATTTTTGACCAAGCGATAGAAAATATCCCTTACTTTTGTGTTATTTCCGAAGATTAAAGTTTCAAAAAAGTTATTTCAATAGCAATAAAATTTTCAAAATATGAGTATCCATTCAAGCATGACAAACATAGGCCTAACAGCCCCAAGTGTAGAAGTAAAACCAAAGGAAATAGTCACACACAACCATACTCGTATCGACAATTATTATTGGCTCAACGACCCCGAAAATCCCGATGTGATTGCATATCTGAAAGCCGAAAATGAGTATTTAGCTCAAGTAATGGCCCCAGTGAAGCCTTTGCAAGAAAAACTCTTTGAGGAAATGAAAGGCAGAATCAAAGAGCAAGATGAGTCGGTTCCTGTAAAAGATGGTGAATACTTTTATTATGTAAAATATGTAGAGGGCGGAGAGTATCCTGTTTATTGTCGAAAAAAAGGCACTCTCGATGCGACCGAAGAAATTTTGCTCGATGGCAATGAAATGGGGAAAGGAAAAAAGTATTTCAGTATCGGTGGCTACGAGATTACAGATAATGACGAAATCATTGCCTACGGTGTAGATACCGTGAGCCGAAGAAATTATACAGTACGATTTAAAAATCTGAAAACTGGCGAAATCTACAAAGACCAAATCAAAAATACTGAGGGAGGAAGCTACGCTTGGGCGGCTGATAATCAAACATTTTTCTACATTTTGCGTGATCAAAAGACCCTATTGGGCTATCAGGTGTGGCGACACATACTGGGAACTGACGTAAAAAGCGATGTTTTGGTTTATGAAGAAAAAGACAACCAATATTACATGGGTCTTTATCGAATGAAATCGAAGAAATACATTGCCATCGGTAGCGAACACAACGGTATTGCTTCGGAATATCAGCTTTTGGAAGCTTCTAACCCAACTGGCGAGTTCAAAACGTTTCTTCCTCGTGAGCGTGGACACGAATATGATATTGAGCATTTTGAGGATAAATTTTACGTAAAAACCAATATCGACAATGCTTTCAACTTCAAATTAATGGAAGTAAATGAGCATGAAACAAGCGATAAGTCGAAATGGAAAACCGTCATTGAGCATCGGCCAGAGGTTTATTTAGAAGGAATTGAAGTTTTCAAAAATCACTTAGTAGTTCAAGAGAAAAATCAAGGTCTTAGCCAGCTTCGTATCATCAATCATGCTACAAAATCGGAGCATTACCTCAACTTTGACGAACCCGCTTACGATGCAAATATTGGCTCAAATCCAAGTTTTGACACCAACATTCTTCGTTATAGCTACACTTCGTTGACTACTCCAAACTCAACATTTGATTATGATATGAACGCCCAAACCAAAGAATTAAAGAAACAACAGACCGTTTTGGGTGGGTTTGATAAAGAAAACTATGTTTCAGAAAGAGTATTCGTAACCGTGCGTGATGGGGCAAAAGTACCCGTTTCGATTGTTTACCGAAAAGGTACAAAACTTGATGGTAACGCACCTCTTCTGCAATATTCTTATGGCTCTTATGGCTATTCGACCGATGCAACTTTTGGTTCGAGCCGCTTGAGTTTACTCGACCGTGGTTTTGTGTATGCAATTGCCCACATCAGAGGCGGACAAGAAATGGGGAGAGAATGGTACGAAAACGGAAAGATGTTCAAGAAAATGAATACTTTCTATGATTTCATTGACTGTTCGGATTTTCTTATCAAGAACAACTATTGCAGTCACGAAAAACTTTTTGCACTCGGTGGAAGTGCGGGTGGGCTTCTGATGGGAGCCATCATTAATCTTCGACCAGATTTGTATCGTGGTGTAGTGGCAGCAGTACCTTTTGTTGATGTTGTGACGACGATGCTCGACGAGACGATTCCACTCACAACGGGCGAATTTGAAGAGTGGGGAAATCCCAAAAACAAAGATTCGTATGAGTATATGCTCTCCTACTCACCTTACGATAACGTGACGGCAAAAGACTATCCTAACTTGCTCGTAACCACGGGGCTACACGATTCGCAAGTGCAATATTTTGAGCCAGCCAAATGGGTGGCTAAACTCCGTACAATGAAAACCGATAGCAATCTTTTATTAATGCATACCAATATGGAAGCTGGGCACGGAGGAGCTTCAGGCAGATTCGCTTCGCTCAAGGAAGTTGCCATGGAATATGCCTTCATTCTTGACTTAGCAGGAATTAACGATTGAGCAAATAATGGCCGATTAATCATTTTTGGCAAAATAATATAGTTTTTTGTAGAAATTTCTAACATTTTTTTTTTTCTTTGCTAAAGATTACAGTTAGATTGTGACTTAAAATCCGTTGATTAGTCCAATTTTAATATTATTTCTTAGAAGAAAACAATAAAATTCCCCCAACATGAAGAAGGTAACATTCCTTTTTGTAGCGTTATTAACTTTTTCGCTAACAACTCAGGCACAAGATTCTTGTAAGGTGTGTAAGCCTTACAAGTGGGAAGTTGGTATTCCGCTTGGTGTCAACCAGTATTTTGGTGATATGCACTGTAGCAGGCCTTATGCTTCCGCTAACAGTATTATGATCGGTGCTTTTGTTCGCCGCCACATTAATGACTATTTTGCAGCTCGTGCTCAAATTTTATTTGGTCGTTTGGCAGGTAATGATCTCGACCAACCAGATGGAAGATGGGATTATCGTCGTTTAAAATTCAAGTCACCATTAACTGAGCTATCTTTATTAGGAGAATTCTACCCATTAAAAGAAAGAAAATATACTTGTGACGGAACATTCCGCCGAACACTCTCTCCTTACTTATTTGGTGGAGTTGGTGTAGCGTTTACGAATCCTACAGTAACAGCACAAAATGCTTCATTGCAAGACGACGACCCTCGTAAATACGTTGTAGCTCGTTTGTTCGACCAAGACCAAGCAAA
>NZ_JBMLRC010000326.1:12115-23597 GCF_049241225.1 Emticicia sp. | reverse complement strand
AGTTTCCCAATAACCAAAAAAAAATTACCCAGTAACAAGTAACTAAGTTACAGATGGAAAATTTTGAAGATAACATAGAGAAAGAGTACCACGAGCGTTTTCGAGATTTTGAAGAAATGCCCGATGATGCCGTGTGGAATAAAATTCAAGAAAGAATTGCTCCCGAACCCGAAAGACGTCCGATAGTTTTTTGGTGGAATAATTATCGCTCTATGGGAATTGCAGCGAGTGTTTTGCTTGGCTTTTTGGTTGGGGGATATTTATTTTCAACATTTGATGAAACACAACAACAAACTGTATCTACTAAAATCACTAAATCTGCACCTGTTGGGGAGAAAAAACAAGCTACTCAATCTACACAACTTTTAACTAAAAACACGACGCCTATAAACGTAAGGGCTTCGATCACAGAAACTAAATCTAAAGAAGGAGAAAATGCTTCTGAGAAAAAGGTAAAAATAACCATCGTAGCGTCTGAATCACCAGAGTCTTCTATCGTAAGTAAAACCTTAAAGGAAAATGAACAAACTATTGGCGAACCCAAAGTTGAGGCACTAAAAATAGATACTTTTCTACTCGAAATTGTAGCAAAGCAAGCGAAAGTTGATGAAGTTTTTGAATCGAAACCACAAAACAAGACTCTAATACAAGGCTCAGATTTTACTTTATCTGACCCAAATTCTCCACAAAATACAAACAAGATAATTGAAGAAAGTAAGGTGATAAGCACTGAGCAAGCTAAGTTTTTTACTGATGAGTTTGCTTTTTTAATGCCTAAAAATACTGATATTCAGTCAGTTAATAAAGTTTTAAATGTGCCAGCGTTACCCCAAAGCGAACCAGTTTTTGTATTTGAAGAACCACCTCGAGAACGTTTGGTATTTATTCCACCAACCGAGATTTATGCGAATGTTAGTCCAATGCTGAGTTATTATGTTTTTTCACCCAATAGAACGGATAACTTTGTGGTAAAAGACTTTAATAGTTCATCCGATAGGCTGAGTTTTGCGGCACAACTGGGCGTTGTTTATCCATTGAGCAAGAAATTAGATATTCGTACTGGGCTTAGTTTTATGGCAGGAAAATCAAATTTTAGTTATGGATTAACAAATAATAACCAAAAAGTTGTGAAAGTGATTGATGAATTAAATATTGAAGTACAACCCGTAAATAGCATAAATGTTGAGCAAAAAAATTGGCAATATTTAGAACTTCAAAGCGATTTATTGTATGCAGTGAAGAAACTTCATGCTGTTTCGGTGGGTTTTAGAGCGGGTGTTCAAACTTCGGCTTTGAATAAACCAGTTTTTAATGGTCGAATTGGCTACCGAATCAGCAAGCCAGTCAATAATCGAGTTGCTTTATGGCTTGAACCTTCGGTTGTGATTTCACTTTCTTCACAAGAATCTATCAATAATCATTTCATGTATCATACTACGGGTTTCGGGTTGAATATGGGCGTGAGTTTATTGCGACAAGATTGAAATAAAAAACCTGTAAGGAATAGTACGAAGATGTCTCGTAATCCTTACAGGTTTTATTAAAAATTTACTTTCTACTTAGTTTCCAGCCTTAACTCTACTTTGCTCAGCTTCAGTTGCTGTGCTACGGCGGCGAGCTGCTTTTACATTCTGATTACCAAATTTGTAGGTAAACGTTAAGCGTGCAGCACGGCTATCCCAGCGGTTGCTGAGGTTCATTTTTACACCTGCAAAATCAGTCTTTCCTACAAATTTATTGGTCAAGAAAATATCGTTGATGTTTAATCTCAAATTAGCTTTTTTGTTCCAAAAACTCTTCTGTAAGCCTGCATTTACTGCATATTGGGCATTTCCACGCATCATTCCGTAAACGTTTGGCGAGTTGTACCACATTGAAATTTCAGCCGTCAAATTTTTGGGTAATTTCAAACTATGGTTTGTGTAACCGTTATAGGCCACTTGTCCGACATTTAGGTTTTGTTCTAATAATTGTCCCGAATATCTATTATAGAAAACCGAGATATTGTTTTGTGCTGTCCACCATTTTGTAATCGGAATCGGTACGCTGAAATTGACATTGATGTTTTCAAATTTAGCGATATTTTCACGAGTAGCAAAAGTGATTTTCTCAGGGTCAATTCCTTGAATATTGTTATATTTCTTGATTTTAGCCAAAACTTCTGGGTCATTGATGGCATTTTTGATTACCTCAATCATAAAATCGTTGGTTATGCTATACCCAATGCTTGTTACGAATGCTTGTTTGAAAGAGTGCGTTAGCTCAAATGAATTGGTATATTGTGGTTTCAAATAGCCATTACCGAGTTGATAAGTATATGGGTCAAGGAAATAAACAAATGGGTTAAGCGACTCATAATCAGGGCGTTCGATACGGCGGCTGTATGAATATGAAATCTGATTATCCTTATTAATCGTCTGATTCAAGAATACACTTGGGAATAACTGAGCGTAGTTACGTTCACGTTTTTCGTCTAAAGTAACCGATTTTCCTACTGAATGCGTGTGTTCCATGCGTAACCCAGCTTGAATGTTAAATTTCTTGCTCAATTCTTTGCTAAAGTTTGCGTAAGCTGCATTGATGTTTTCATCATAAATGAAGTAGTTTGTGCGTCCTTTATCAACTTCGCCATTTTGGAAGAAACGAATATCGTTGTCAGACTTTACCCAGCTACTCTTTGCTCCGAACTCTAATTTAGCTTTGCTTTTTGGCAATGGATGCACATAATCAGCTTTCAACGCAATGATATTATACTGATTGGGTGTATTGCTCGTGATATTAAGCGGTGCGTTTGATTCTACTTCTTTTAGGTCGATATATTTATAAAATCTTGAAACCATTCCTCGCTCGATGCCTAAGTTTTGGTAAGTCGAATAATCAACATCAGCTGTTAGTTCTTTGCCTGTCGAGTCAAAAGTGTGCTTAAAGTTAGCGTTCAAGGTCACGTTTTTCCAAGTTCTTAATGTACTTGCCGTAGTAACCAAACTCGAATCAGGCACATTATTCCCTGTTCTCTTGATGTATGTGGTGTTTACGTTGGGCGAGTTGGGTTTATTCTGCCATGAGCCAACACTTCCATTGACCAAAACACCCAATGTTGTTTTCTTGTTAGCATAAAAATCGGTTCCAACTTTATAACTAAAATTTTGATTGGCGTTGTAGCGATACGCATATTGCTCGAAAACCTTACCACCTAAATCACGAACAAAAACGTTGTTATTGAAGCGTTGGTTATCCGAAAAAGTCAGGTTGGCAAATGTATTGAATTTTCCTTGGCGATTGTTGAGATTTAAGCTTGTATTGTATTTTGGCATGATACCAGGCTTTACGGTTTCAACTTTGCTGAAATCTTCGTTTAGGCCTTTTGATAAATATGGAGGAAAACTGGCCGAAAACCCTGCCGAAATACTACCATTTGTACCAAAATTTTTATTTTTCTTCGTTACGATATTGATTACGGCTTTTCCGGCGGCATCATAGCGAGATGATGGATTTGAGATGATTTCAATCTTTTCGATTTGGTCGCTATTCATGTTTTTGAGCTGGTTAGTCAAATCACTCTGCGACATATACGTAGGTTTACCGTCCATGATTACCAACACGCCTTGCTTACCTTTTACGCTGATATTATCGTTATTATCGACTGTTACACCCGGTGATTTTTGCAAAACCTCTAAAACTGTACTGCCAGTGGCCACAATGCTGCCTTCAACGTTTACAATCAGTTTATCGGCTGCTTGTTCGATGAATGGTTTTTTTGCCGTAACGGTCACTTCTTTGAGGTTTTGAGTATCTAAATTCAATTGAATCGTTGAAAGTTTTACCTCAAGATTTTCTTCGTTTAAGATAATTTTTGGAGAGAAATATTTTTTGTAGCCCACCATCGAAATCGAGACGACGTACTGTGCGTCGTTGCCAACTGCAATTTGTTCAAAGCTGAATTTTCCGTCTAAATCACTTACAGCACCTTTGGCAAGGGTTGAGTCCTTGGCTTTGAGTAATAAAACGTTGGCGAAGGGTAGTGCTTGTTTTTTTTCGTCGAAGAGGCTTCCCGAAATTTTTCCTTTATACGAAACTCCGTTAGTTTGGGCAAAGGTGAACACGCTCGCAAATGCGAGTAGCATTGTTAGTAATAGCTTTTTCATTTTTGTAATTGTTAAGTAATAGCTTTTTTCTTTGGTAATGGATGGTCTGACCGAAGGTCTGTTCCGCGTTATGTACTTTTATTATGATGGTCAGACGTGCCGTCAGACCTTTATAATTAGATGCAAAAATTATCTTGCAGGTTACAACCTCTAAAGATTCTGATAAACTACCTCAAAAGTGTTGAGGTAGTTTTTGACTTCTTCAATTGTATGTCGTTTGCTTTTTCATAATTTCTGTGACAAATATATCGGTACTTTGTAATACAAGGTAACTGATATTACATAAGTGGTTTTAAATTTAGGATGAGTGGTTTTATGGTCTAGAAGTTGCTTTTGGAAGGTAGATGCAGTTTTGAAGAGAAGAGTTGCGTGGCTTTTTAAAATTATTTAAAATTAATTTTTATCATTAGATACAAATTCTAGTATATCACCGGGTTGGCAATTAAGGGCTTCACAAATGGCTTCTAAGGTCGAAAAACGAACTGCTTTGGCCTTTCCAGTTTTTAAAATCGAAAGGTTAGGAAGCGTAATATCTACCTTTTCGGCCAATTCTGAGAGTTGCATCTTGCGTTTGGCAAGCATTACATCAAGGTTTACGATAATGGGCATAAAGGTATTTTTTTAAACGGTTAATTCATTTTCTTCTTGTAATTCAACACCACGTTTGAAGATTTGGGAAATTAGATAGATGATTCCTGCCATGTAGAGATATGAAAAGCCCGTTGAAAGCGAAAATTCGATTTCATTTCCGCCGTTTGTGATTGCCAGAAAATATTTGTTGTATGAGTCAGAGAAAATCTCAACCACCCAAACACCAAAAATAAACCAAGCAATTCTCTCTATTTTTATTGCCATTTCCTTTGAAAAAGGCTTATTCAGTTTCATAATCGAAAGTGTATTTTTTGAAACTTCCCAGATTTTAAGTACTAAAAATGTTTCAGTAATTATAATTCCAACATAGACAATAAAATGGTTTGGATACTTGATTTTCATTGTTTGAAAAGTGATTCCTAAGCCATCAATATCAATTGTTGGGAGTTTAGTAGGGTCGGATGGATAATTGAGAAATGCAAAAAAACTCATTACGATAACGACAGCAAAGATGATTAGCCAACCAATATAGCCAATCCAAGCAATGACTCTTAAAACATTCAAGATTTTTTCGGTTTGTGTTTTCATGATTTTAGTTTTTTAAACGGTTAATTCATTTTCTTCTTGTAATTCAACGCCACGCTTGAAGACTTGAGCAATAATATAGACAATACCCGCCATAAAGAAATATTCTCCATTATTGAAATAATTGACCAAGTCAACGTCAGTACGTTTAGAAACATATTTGCAATAGCCATTGCCAATTTCTGCAATTATCCAAAGACTCAATAACAGATAACTGATATTCTGAATTTTGTTGGATACTTCGTTTGTAAAAGGGTTTTTTAATTTTAGTTTGTGCAGAAAATCAAATAAATAGTACCAAACTGCTGCTTTTATAGCTGCAATTCCAATGAGTAAATGCATGAATACTTGAAAGTGTGTTTGATTAATATTGCGTAACTCATAGATAAGTGGATTGCTAAAATACATTTTCTGGGCAAATGGAGTATTCCAGAAACTAATGATAAATGAAATAAGTTGAGCTCCACACTCGATTGAAAATCCAATGCCACCAATGAGGGCTAAATATTTGATGATTTCTAAAATTGTTTTGGTTTGCGTTTTCATAAAAATGTATATTAAAATGTGTTTGATGACACAAATGTAGAAATAATTTATTGATAAACAATAAATAAATAATGTTTTTAGGTAATTAAATATTGATAAACAGATTTTGGTTTAGTTGTAGCCTATTAATTGTATAATAGTTTTAGCTTGTTTTAAACTCGATTTTGAAGGCATTGTACCGTAATTTATTATCTTTGGAATTCAAATGATTTGAGTTGAACCCATGAAATTAATCATTGCCGATGACCATCAGTTTATTTTGGAAAGTATCGAAATCTTGATTTCGACAATGCCTAACTATGAGATTGTAAGTATATGTAGCAATGGGGCAGAGGTTTTGAAGTGGCTCGAACAGCACACGGATGTTGAAATCGTATTATCAGATTTTTCGATGCCCGAAATGAATGGTATTGAACTAACCTATCAGATTAGGCAACGTTTTCCGAAGGTAAAAGTGATTTTACTGACGGTTTCGGAAGATGCTCAGACGATACAAGAAGCATTTCAGGCGGGAGTTTCGGGCTATATCATGAAAAAAGCTGGTAAAGCAGAGTTTGAAGAAGCTCTAAAAACGGTAGCTTCGGGCAAAAAATACTATTCCGAATCGGTAGTTTTTGAATTATTGAATCGAAATAAACAGGTTTCGGATTTAGTGAATGAAACCATAGAAGAAAAAGTAGAAAATTTGAGCAATCGAGAAATTGAAATCATAAAACTGATTGCCCAAGAACTTTCGACGAATGAAATTGCTGAAAAACTATTCCTCAGCCCTGCCACAGTAGAAACCCACCGACACAATATTTTGAAGAAATTGGGTATAAAAAATTCAATAGGTTTGGTGAAATTTGCGATTAGAAATAAGCTAATTAAATAAGAATATCAATATTTACAACAACTCCAGCATCTGTTATTAGGCTTAAATTTCCATTCAAAGCCGCCACTCTCGACTGAATATTGCTCAAACCCATACCTTTTTTGGAGTGCTTGTTGTCTATTCCAACTCCGTTGTCTTTTACCAAAAGTTTCAATAAATTATCTTCTTTCATCAAGCCAATCATGGCTTTTGTTGCCTCCGAATGTTTCAAGATATTATTCGATAATTCGAGAATGATGCTAAACAATTCATATTCGATTTTATTTGGAAGTCTTTCTGTGTTTAGGTTTGAATCGAAACAGAATTTTGTTTTTTCAAGCGAATTGAGTTCTTGCACTAAATTTTTGGTGGCAGCCACCAAACCTTTGGTTTCGAGTTCGGCAGGAAGAAGATTATGCGAAATGAGCCGAACATCGGTGTAAACCTCCGAAAGGGCATTGACCGATGACTCATAGATTTGTTTGTGTTTTTCGACACTAAAATTAGGTTGAATAGCTTCGAGCCGCCAACGAATCCCCGAAATTTTTGCTGATAAATTATCGTGTAATTCTTGTGCTACTCGCTTGCGTTCGAGGGTTTGCCCTTTCAGGAGTGCTCCTTCTATTTCTCGGTTTTTAGCTTTTAGTTTTTGGTTATTTTTAAAGAAATAAAGTACCAGGCCAATACCGAGTAAAAGACTTATAATGAGTAGGTTAAGTATGGTTTTTTGTTGAGATGCTTCGGTTTGGAGTTTTTCGTTTTCGAGTTTTTTTACTTCTGATTCTCGTAAAATGAGTTTGTATTCAGAAGCTACTTTCTCATTTTTCTGAAAAATCAATGAGTCATTCTTGGCTCTCAAAGTTTTGAGGTATTCAAGTTCATGTGCTTTGCTTTGTGCTTCTTTTATCAATTGCAGATTTTCTAACTTATGAATCTGCGACTCTTTCGTGGCTAAATCATAATCGGCATAGACTTTCTGTATTTTTTCTCGGCTGAGTGAATCATTATTTTTCCAAAATCGCTCTAAATAAACCAAAGCAACAGCATTATTTCCTTTCAGTCGATTTATCATATATAGCTCACGTTCGGCATTGGTGATAAATTTCAAAACACCGAATTGATTGGCATATTTGTATGATTCTTGGGCAAGTTTTAAGGCAGTATCAAAATCTTTTTTTTTGGCATATTGGTAATAATAATCAGCCTTTAGCCGATTCATTGACGATAGTGTGTAGAAATCATTTTGTGGTGTGGCAATTTTCAAGCACTTTTCCCAATATTCGAGTGCTTTTTCAAATTGATTGGTGTAGGAAAAGAACACGCCGTATGTTCCATAAAATAGATTTTCGGTTAAATAGCCAACTTTGTATTTACTGATAATTTCGTCAGCTTTTTCAAGGTTTTGTAAGGCATTTTGCGAATCCTTACTGAAATTATAATGATTGGCTACGTAAATATATCCTTGACATTGGATATCAAAATCGTGTATTTTTTTGCCCAAAGCTATCATTTCTTTAGCCGCTTGTATGCCCGCAATACTGAATTTGTCTTTTTTTTCATTACCCAAATTCCACAGCATTATTGAAGAAATACGCAGATTTGCATAAGCCAAAGCACGTGCATTATTTGTATTTCTTAAAATTTCTTTGGCTTTTAAAGCATTAGTCAGCCCACTTGAAAAGTCATTTCTCGCATACGAATCATAGAAAGATTGATTAATCAGAAAAATGCCTTTACCTGCTTGCCATTGCGTGCGGTTGGTCAGTCTTTGAAGCGAATCTAATAGCAATTTGTCATTTTTTTCTCGGAAATAAATAGCGTAGTAGCCCAATTCCCACAAAGCATTTATAAGTGCGATGTCTCGACCAAACGATTGTTTTTGAATAGAAATATCCTTCACTTTTTTCGATAAACTATCAATCACAGGGCGGCCTGCAAAAGCATTATTCGTTATCAACAACAGTACTATGAAGAATATTTTTCTCATCAATCAGTCATAAAAATCACATTAAGTAAGCCTAAAAACTAAGATTTTCCAAAGTTTTTGGTCAAAATACAGGTTTACCTGTATTGATGATGTATAAAATTACAAGGTAGCATGGATTGATTGGAAATAGGGGTTGACCGAACTTTGTGGAAACTATTTTTCCATGAAAAACATATTTCTGATACTATTAACTCTGTGTAGTTTTAGCGTTAAAGCCGTCGTTCGTTACGTAAACATCAACGCCACAGGAACAAACGCTGGTACTTCATGGACGAATGCTTTCACGAGCTTACAAAGTGCCTTAGATGTGGCAGTTGCGGGCGACCAAATTTGGGTAGCGGCTGGTACTTATGTGCCAAGCAAAGACCCGTTTGGCAATGCGTCTCCAGCCGATGCTGGCGATAAAACTTTTTATCTGAAAAATGGTGTATCAATTTATGGGGGGTTTGTTGGTACAGAAACTGTTTTAAATCAAAGAGTTTCGGGCAATGAAACTATTTTGAGTGGGTTTGGTGTGGGAGCATATCATGTGGTGCTTTCGGTGGCTGATAACAACACCACAATCTTAGATAAACTGACGATTACGAGAGGGAGTAAATCTTCATCGGCAAATACATTTATCACGGTTGAATCGCAAACCATTTATAAAGACAGAGGTGCTGGGGTTTATCTCAAAAGCTCAAATATCATCATGACGAATGTCTTTATAACTTCCAATAGTGGTATCGGTATTTATGCTGATGCTTCTTCTCCGACAATTCAAAATGCTATTTTTTACGACAACACCTATATTTATTTCAGTCCATTTCCAGTTGAAAGACCATCAGCCATTTATAATGTTAATACCTCAAATACAACCATAGTCAATGCCACTTTTTACAAAAATAGGGCAGGTTCAATAGAGTCAGATGGCAACTCTTTGCTTGCAATCAAAAACAGTATATTTTATGGTAATACTGCGAATGCCGAGGTATTTACTTACTCGGGAACAACGACAATTAGTAATTCGTCTTTGCCCAGTGCAAGTACCAATTATTCTGCTACGTTTTTCCCAAATATTAGTACAAACAACAATATTTTTGCACAAAATCCACAGTTTATTAGCGAAACTAATCTGCAAGGCTCTGATAATAAATGGGCAACTGCCGATGATGGGTTACAGCTTAAAGGCCCTTCGCCTAGTATAAACACAGGTACTTCTGTTGGGGCATTGAGTTCAGACATTACAGGTTTGGCTCGCCTCGGAAACCCCGAAATGGGAGCTTATGAATACAATAATACGTGTGCAACTTTTGCTGGGAACATCGCCTACGTAAATTTTGCGGCAACGGGCTTGAATAACGGAACTTCTTGGGCAAATGCTTTTACGAATTTAGAATCGGCCTTAAATGTCAGTAGGAATTGTGGCGTTACGCAAATTTGGGTAGCAAAGGGGACCTACATACCAACCAAAGACCCGTATGGAAATACAAATCCAACTGACCCACGAGATAAAACTTTTTATTTGTACGATGGCGTTGCGATATATGGTGGATTTGCAGGAACAGAAACTGCTATTAGTCAGCGTGTTACGAATAATGTTACAATTCTCAGTGGCGATATTGGAGTTAGTAGCGATAAATCTGACAACTGCTATCATGTAGTTGTTTCGGTCAATGATGCCAATACAACCGTTTTAGATGGGCTTTCGATAAAATATGGCAATGCCAATGGAAGTTCCTCCATTAGCTTAGAAACAAATAGTATTTATAGGTATTATGGTGGTGGAGTTATCAATGTTTTATCTTCAATCAATGTCAAAAATGTCGTTTTTTCTGAAAATTACACGGGAACTTCGGTTAATAACAATGAAAGAGGTGCGGGATTTTATAATGAAGGAGGTTCTCCAACTTTGTTAAATGTTGTTTTTAATGAAAACTTTGGTAGCCAAGCTCTCACTACTTTTAATGGTTCATTGACTCTGAACAATGCTGTCTTTACGGGAAATTCGGCAGGAATTAGAAGTGATGAAAGTATCTTGAGTGTGGCTAATTCTACTTTTACTCGGAATACGGGTAGAGCCGTTCTCATTGAAACCGATTTTCTGGCTAATTACACCAAGTCATTTACTAATTGTATTTTTTGGGAAAATTATCCAGCAGTATCTATTGTTGGAAGCAATAGTCAAGGTATTGATATGGATATCAACGACAATTTTCTTTATGTCAAAAACACTTCGTTGCAACTTGTAAATAATTCGACAAATTATCCTTCATACTTTACAAATATAGGTACTCTTAATAATATTTTTGCTCAAAATCCGCAGTTTGTTGATGCCGATAATCCTGCGGGAGCAGATGGAATTTGGATGACTGTAGATGACGGATTGGCACTAAAAAGTACATCACCTTGCTTAAATTTAGGAACAGCAACTGGTACACCACTCTTAGACATTACAGGACTCAGCCGAACAGGAAACCCCGAAATGGGTGCTTATGAACGTAACAGTTATGTATATGTTGCTTGTCCAAATTCATTTATCAATGGAGTTGTGTATGTAAATACCTCAGCTACTGGACTAAACAATGGAACAAATTGGGTAAATGCTTATCGCAGTTTAGAGTCGGCACTGAAAGCTGCCAGAACTTGTAGTGTAACACAGATTTGGGTAGCCAAAGGAACATATACGCCCTCAAAAGACCCATTTGGTAATGTTGCACCTATCAATCATTCCAACAAATCATTTTATTTGGTAAATGGTGTTGCCTTGTATGGTGGTTTTGCAGGAACAGAAAG
>NZ_JBMLRC010000326.1:0-12015 GCF_049241225.1 Emticicia sp. | reverse complement strand
GAGGATTTGTATAATCCAAATGACCCAGGCTTTATTACGGTTGAAGGAAAATTTATTTCTCAAATTTATGGTGGAGGAATCTATAATGAAAGTAGCTCGCCTACGATTTCAAATATAGTTTTTTTGTCGAATAAAAATGGAGGATTGTACAATAATCTTTCCTCTCCTACGCTCACAAATGTGGTTTTTTCAAAGAATTATGTAGGAATAATTAATAATGATTCTAACCCTATTATCACTAACGCAGTTTTCTCCGAAAACGATAATATCTCAAATTTTTATGGTGGAGCAATCTCTAACGATGGTTCGAGTCCGATAATTACCAATGCTGTTTTTTATGCTAATGGAAAAATTGCTCAAAACTACACCGTTACGGGCGGAGCAGGAGCAATAGCTAATAGGTATGGTTCGAATACAGTGTTAAAAAATTGTGTCTTTTGGGCAAATACTAAATTAGGAAATGCTACATCGGTAGGTGCCGATATTGAAAACTCCAACACTTCTACCGTAACGATTTCTTATTCATCTTTACAACTCGCCAATAATGTAACCAATTATCCAACAGCCGATTATCCGAGTATTGGCACGAGCAATAATATTTTTGCTCAAAATCCTCTATTTGTAAATACAGCCAGTCCAATCGGTGCAGATAATATCTGGATGACTGCCGACGATGGCTTGGCATTGCAAAGCACCTCACCGTGTGTCAATACAGGAACTGCAACGGGTTCTCCTACAACCGACATTTTAGGAAATGCTCGCTCAGGATTGCCCGATATGGGAGCGTATGAGTATTTTTTGGTAGTAGTAATTTATGAAACAATTACTTCGGGAAATAATTGGGGGGCCAATGCAACTTGGAGTACAAACAGTCCACCTACGGCTACAAACCCAGCAAAAATTAATGCCACTCATACAGTAAACGTACCTAATGCAGGCAATCAGGCTAAAATAATTCAGATGAATGGTGGAAATATCAATTTTAATGGAGGTACAATTCAGATAAATAATACCCCCAACCCCTAAAGGGGAGTTCATTTAAAATAAAATTTCAAAACAATAAATTTCTATGAAAAAGGCATTTTATCTTATAATTATCAATACTTTACTACAAATAATTCCCCCATCGGGGGTTAGGGGGCTTTTTGCCCAAAATTCAATAACAACGCCCACAGGTACACCGCTCACAATCGGAAATAATGGTGTGAAGTTGGCAAATCTAACTTCGGCTTCAACACCTGCTGCTTCAAATAATTTAGCTTTAAGTGTTGATGCTGCGGGGAATATTATTCTTGTGCCAGCTGCTGCAAGTGGCGGAGGCGACCCAAGTTTCAGAATCGTTAATTCAAACAATACAATGGGCGGGACTGGTTCGGGAAATGCCACAACAGCACTCGGTGTTGCCAATACTTTTTTTGGTTTTAATGCGGGTTATAGTACGGGTGCAACTGCTGCAGGTTCACAAAATGCCTTTTTTGGAGCAAATGCAGGATTTTATTCAACGGCTACTTGTTGTAATACCTTTGCTGGGGCAAGTGCTGGAGTTTTTAATACTTTGGGGGCATCTAATACTTTTTTAGGTCAAGCGGCAGGTGCAAATAATCGCACAGGTAATCAAAACATCATGATTGGTGTAAGTGCTGGTTATGATGGTATTGGTACAACAGCCAAAAATTCAAATTATAGCACTTTTATCGGCAATTATACAGGGCAAAACTCAACTGCTAATTATAATACCTTTATTGGTTATGCCGCAGGCCAGTTCTCAACAACTGGAGCAAATAACATTTGGATTGGTAATTTTGCAGGGGGAAATGCAGGCATTACCAATAATAATTCTTGTATATTTATTGGCGACCAATCTGGCTCTTGGACAGGTACAAATTTTGCTTCGCCAACTACCGTAGTGAATAATTTGACCAACGCCACATCTATCGGTTTTCAATCGCAAGTCACAGTGTCAAATGCTCTCACGTTGGGCGGAGTGGGAGCTTATGCCGTAAAAGTAGGCATAGGTATGCACAATCCTCAGTACCCACTTGATGTGAAGGGTGTTGTAAATATGCGTGTGGCCTATAATAACCCAAGCATGAAAGTAAACGACCGTGACTTTATGGGGATTGGAGAAGAAGGTGAATTTTGGGTGTCGAACTTCAAGATTCGCTACGAAAACGAAAACCAATGGTCGGATAAAGTATTTGAAAAAGATTATAAGTTGATGAAAATCAGCGATTTAGATAAATTTATAACCCAAAACAAACATTTGCCTAACATCCCATCTGCCAAAGAAGTAGTAGAAAAAGGAGTAAATAATGCCGAAATGACCGCCAAACTTTTAGAAAAAATTGAAGAAATGAGTTTGTATATTATTCAGCTCGAAAAGCGTGTAAAATTATTAGAACACTAAGCTAAATTTTGATTTGAATAATCACTTTTGTGCCAGATTCATCTACTAAATCAATTGTTTCAACTTTAATTTGTTTGGCGTAGCTTTGGTTGAAAAGTTCGATACGTTGGTTGGTTATGGTCGTTCCAAAAGACTTGTGAAGTACATCTTGTTTGTATTGAATTTCATTTGCTTTGGTACGGCCAACACCATTATCAACGATACTAATTTCGAGGTGTTTTTCGTAAGTTTGAGATACTTTAATTGCTAAAATCCTTTCAGTTTTATCGCTGTTTCGTAAGCCGTGAATGATTGCATTTTCTACAAAAGGTTGTAAAAGAAGCGGGGGAATCATTACCGAGTCAAGTTCAATTTCTTCATCAATATTTATCGAATAAAAGAAATTCGATTCAAAACGCCCTAACTCTACATCAATATAGAGTTTGATAGCTTCAAGTTCATTTCTGAGTGAGATAGTATTTTCTTTAGAATAACTCAGAATCGTACGGAGTAATTTTGAGAACTTTGCGAGATAATTTTTGGCCTTTTCTTTTTGGTCAGAAAGCACAAAATATCTGACAGTATTGAGCGAATTGAACACAAAGTGCGGATTCATTTGGCTACGCAAAGCCATCATTTCTACTTCTATTGCTTTCTTTTCGAGGGCATTTTTAGCTTGGCGTTCATCTCCAATCTTTTTGGCTATAGCCAATGCAAAAACAATTATTTCGAGTAGAATTGCAAAAGGAAGTGTAAATAAATGATTGAAAATTCCGTACCAAACTTGTTGATTTAAGAAACCTGCTTTCAGCCATGCAATCAGTCCAAAAACAATCAGAATTCCGTTACTTACCAATACATATTTTACCATCGAAGACCTCACTTTTTTGGCGGTAAAAACCAAAATTCCGATGTAAACCAAAATTAGAGGAATGCGAGTGACAATAAACAGTTTTGCTTGAAGTCCCGAATCATTCGTCAGAATAAGCCATAAAAAGATGCCAATTCCGTAAAAAATAAAGGCTTTGCTGGTTATTTTAATGAATTGATAGAGCTTATCTTGGTTTTTGTGGAGGTCTAATAACTCAGCAATAAAGACCAAATAAGCCGCAAATCCAAGCCACATGATGGCCTCGCCACCGTGAATTTTTATGATAGGAATGATACCAACAATTTTACCAACATACGTAAATGAACGACTTTTGATTAACGTAAAAGCAAAGGCCGAAAGAACATAAAATAAATAATATCGGTAAAGTTTTTCGGAGCGGTTACGATTGTAAATCAATAAAATAATGATAAAAATTACACCTAAGCCACCTTGATAGAAAACCCGAATCTGGAGTTCATTGAGGTTATGTAGATAATATTGGTTAAACCATCGACTTTGATTTTTCTCGGTCTTTAGAAAATAAGATATTCGGAGATTTTTTTGCGGAAAAAGTCTTAAAAAAGGCAATAATCCTTGATAATTACTGGCTTTTATAAAGACTTCAATCGTTTTCCGACCCTTTATCGAAAAGCTATCAACCCCCACGAGATGGTTTTCGTTCATGCCCCAAGTAGATATAAATTCACCGTTGGTTAGCTTATTTATTAATTTTTTGTTTTCAAAAACGTAATATTCGCTAATTTCGTTATCGGGGTTTCTGATAAAAATTGGCTGAGTGGCATCTGTTTCATTTTCAACGAAAAAATGAAGCCAAATCGTCTTGTTCTTTTCTGGCTTGAAATCAGGTTTTAGCAATAGCCATTTTGTGTTTTTCTTTACCGATTCTAAAGTCTGATTGTTATCTGCCACCAAAACATAACTCTTTTCATAGAGATTTGATGATTTATTGTCGGTCAATCGTAGTGTATCTCCAACTGCCAGAGCATTATTGGCAATTAATAAGCAGATGACTACGAATGACTGATAATAAAATTTCATTTTATGGTACCCTAATAAGAGATGGTTTACCAATTTGTTGTATAAACATAGGGCTAAATTTGCAAAACTACTTGCATTTGTTCAAAACTTCTTGGGCAAGTTTTTTAGCAATCGAAAGATTTTCTTCATCGTTTGTGCTAATATCTACTACAATTTGGAAAGTGATTTTTCCAACCAGCACCGTCAATTCTTTTTCTTTGATACGCCACGAAGCCGCTTCGCCAATGCCCGCAACTTCCTTGAAAATGATGTCATCGGCCGAAAGTTCTTTGGCCATATTGGTAGCGGTTTTAGTGGTTTTAGCATCATAACCTTTTTCTTTTAATACTTCACCCGTTTTTTTGAAGGCCGTTTCTTTTTCGGCCGCACTGGTATTACGATAAAATGCCTTGAAACTTTCGAGAGGCGTAGCTTTGCGAGTAATCATAAAAAGGCCGCTGCCCACCCATTTCAGACCGATACGATTAGGGCTTGGTACGTCCATATCTCGTCCCATCATTTTCATTTTTCGGCTTCGGCCACTTTCCCAAGTATATTCGTAAGTATCTTTATCGTGCTTTTTGGCTTCGGGACGAAAATCATACTTTTTCTTAGCCTTCGACATATCGCTCGTGTAGTGTTTCTTGATAACTTCGAGAGGTAGTAATTGGTCGATTTTGGTTTGGTAGCTCAAAATACATGCCGACACATCGGCAACTGTAGATGCTGCGTTATCGGGATTAGTCGAATTTCCGTTGGTCGTATTACAAGAAGAAAGTAAAACGGCCATAAGTATTAGTAAATTCTTCATGAATAGAGTTTAATCACAAGTGAGTAGCTTGACTTGGTCTTCATAAATCTTTCTTTGAGCCGCAGTATAGACCGAACAATCTTTTATAATATCGTTGAGCGATTTTTTCAAGGCTTCACATTTTGATTTATTGTTGGGGTCATTAACCCATTCAGTTACATTTTTTTCGTATTCAGCGGCGGCCTTTTCGCATTTATTGTTGGAAATAGGATTTACCGCATTGCCAACTCTTCCACATGATATAGCGGCTAAGAGTGAAATTGAAATAATTAGTTTTTTCATGGTTTTATTTGAATGTTAAGTAGTCCACGGTCAATAGTCGACAAGTCCATAGAAAGTTAATGGGCTTATAAACAGCCTCTTAGCTATTTATAGAATTGTCGAATGTATAAATCTTATTACTTACTTAGCTGTGAAAGTAAAATTAATCTTCATTTCACAGGTTTTTTGGTTTGGAATATTGACATAAATATCAGTAACGCCACTTAATTGTGTGGGACTTAGTACATTTACTGTATAAAAAGTCTTGAACGCCGCTTCAGCTTCGGGTAATACTGTAGCACGATAAGTATTTTCGGCTAAAGTGAGCCATTTAGCATTAGGTGGTAATAAATCAGACGGGTTAAAAGGCTTACTAAAAACTTTATTTCCACTCTTGATATTGGCAAAACCATCGGTTTGATTGGCCAACTGACTCGGACAGTTTTTCAAGATTGGCTTGTCAGTCTTGGCAATCCAATTTCCATCTTTTGGTTGAATGGCCTTTTCGAATGGCAGTCCGCCTTTGGCTACATTTGGTTCACCTTTACCGCCGAAATATTCGTTGAGTTGTTTTACGCTACGCTTATTATCAGGATAGTGAATATCTTGCCCTTGCTTATTTTTGAAAAATACCATTGTGCCTTTACTTTTTTCAAAAGTGCCTAAATATCCGAGCAGATTGTCAATATCTTTAAAGCTGTATTGAGTCTGATAAAATTTGCAACCTTGCTCAAATTTGCAATACGCAATCGTTACTTGTGCTTGGGTGTTTAAAAGACAGAATACACCCAGAACGGTCATCAGTGCTTTTTTCATAGTTACTTTTTTAAGCTAAATTTCAAATTGGTTAAGCTCAGGTCTAAATCAGTATAATTGGTAAGTTGAGCATTGATTGTACCTTCAATTTCTTTATCTCGTATATATTTTGTGATTTTAAAATTGCCACTTTTGGCAAAAAGAGGTAAATTATTATAGGTAATTAATAAATTTCCATTCAAATTTTCTTTTTGAGCTGGAATGGTAAATTGGTAGATTTTATCAATTTTGAGCTCAGTATCTGTAAATTGTAGTGATATTTTATTATTTTCATTTTCAAAACCTGTGGCATCAATTAAGGCTGTTAATCCGTCAAATTTTAGTGTTTTGGCTATCCAATCTTTACCGCCGAGTACACCTTTCATGCTGCCAGTGACTTTCGAACTACCATTTGATGAAGAATTATTGTCAGGCTCGACATCACTTTTGGTGCATGATGCCAAAATTGTGACTACTACGAAAATTAGAATTAGCTTTTTCATGGCAATTTTGTTTATTGGTATTGATAAGTAATTACTAAGCTGTGAAATTGAAGCGTATTGCCTGTCCAATTGCCAACTGATGAAATATTTATATAATATGAGTTATTTTGATTATCAATTATTTCGTTTGCATTATCGTTTAAACTGAAAATATTAGCAGTATTAGTAGAACTTTGAGCAGTTGCAATGGCAGTAAATGTATTTGAGAGGTGACTATTTTTGTTGAATGTAAACGATAGATTAGATGCTGAGTTATCCAATAAAAACATCCTAATATTTGTTACCTTCACTCCATCGGGCAGGTTTATTGGTAAATACATGGTTGCACCAATATTTGTGGTGTTAAACCATGCAAAGCCACTTCCTTTGCGTAATTGGTCGTCATAATCTTGGGCTTGAACAGCACTGAAATTATAGCTCGCGTAGTGATTTGAAGAGTTTTCTATTCTTAAAATACCATCTTTGTCTGCAAAAACTGGGCGACGCTCGGTGGTGGTGTTTTCTGAAAAATCAAAATCTGAAATCCGAATGCCATTCAAATTTATTGACATACGTTCTTCAACGGTATTGTCATTAATATTCGTAAACTTAATTTCATTTCTACCCCTTATATATAATAAAGAACCCAAACTTGAAATTCTTGCATTTTCTTGTGAACCAACATAAAAACGAATTAATTGTTCGGTACCTCCAGTAGGGGTTTCAAATCTAAGAGTAGGAGTAATAGTACTTGATTTTAAGGAAATCCTTTCTCCTTCCAAATTAGATGGTTGAATAAGTACAGATTGTGAAAAAGCAGTACTATGCACAATTATAAAAAAAAGTATTATTGAAATTTTCGTTTTCATGTTTTTATCACCCCTTTAGGGGCTTGGGGGTTTAAAGTTTAACAAATTCTACTCTACGATTATTGGCTTTGCCTTGTGGTGTGGTGTTTGGGTCAGATGGCTGGGTTTCGCCTTTGCCGTCGGTTTCCATGCGGGCGGCTTCGATGCCAAATTCGGCCGAAAGTGCATTTTTTACTGAAGCCGCACGGCGTTTCGATAAGTCAAGATTTTTGGCATCATCGCCATCGGAATCTGTATGACCTATGATTTTTACTTTCACGGCAGGGTTTTCTTTTAAAACCGTTCCGATTTCTTTCAAAACCCCGTAAGATTCGGGTTTGATTTTATCAGAATTTACATCAAATAAAATCCCACGAGTTACGAGTTTGCCTTCGGTGATGAGTTTATTTCGGGTATCGGGAGCACCTTCGGCGATGCGTAGATTGGTGATAAAATTTGCTCCTGCAAACAAATTATTATTGAAAAGCATCGAATATTTTAAGGTGGGGTCAAAAGCACGAGGTAAATCCCAAACTTTAGTTTCGTTTACGTAAAGGCGGATACGAGTTTTTTGTCGCCAGATTGAGACTCGATTCACTTCTCCATCTTTCCAGCTAAACGGAATCGTATTTTCTAATACTTTCTCATTGTTTTTATCAAAAACCCATGCCGAACTCGTGCTTCCCCCTTGGTCTGGCATCGGGTGTATATCAAAGCCTACTTGTGGGTCTGTGCCAAAACTGGCATCAAAAGTAGGTTTTCTTTTACTGATTTCAGGAAAGAATACCATCAACCCCGACATATTTTGAGAAACATCCTCACTAATCATCATGTCAAATTCCATCGTGAAGTTTTCTGGCAATTGATTCACAAAATCAGGGAAGAAAAGCCCTCGGTCGCTGGCTTTGAGCCATTTACCTTTTTGTCCGTCAATCGTCACAATTTCACCACCCGCATTTGTATTCCATTTTGCAGGAAAATCGCCAACGGCATCTTGCCCAAAATCTTCGACGGCAACCACTTTTTCACCAGGAATAAAATCAAATTTAGAATACGATTTCATACTTGACTTGGGCTGTGAAGTGCCTGATTCTGAAGTAGGTTTGCTTGCTTTTGTAGTATTTTTGTTACTTGCTGTAGTTTCTTCGGCTTCTTCGGATTCCTCCGATTCTTCGTTTTCTGTTTTCTTAGAAGAAGTTTTTTTAGTTGTTTTTTCTTCTTTTTCTGGCTTTTCTTTTTTCTTGAAGATATTCCCGATTCCTTCCTCAACTTTGTCGAGGCCTTTATCGAGTGTGCGGTCAATCGCACCGTTGGTGCGGTCTTGGGCTTTGCGTTTGGCTACTTCTTTGGGATTGATGATTTGAGCATCAACTAAGAAAGAAACAAAAAGACATGAAACAATAAATAAGATTTTCATGGTAGGCTCATTATTTGATTAATGAGTCAAAACTATTGAGGATTTGAATACAGAAATAATGAGAATTAGTGGATGGTAGAAGCTGGAAGCCGTTGGTAGATTTGAGTGAGTAAATGGCAGAAAGCGTATTTTTACTTAGTTAGCTCATTGATTACCTCTTCTTTGCGAGCCCGTGAAATCGGAATTTCGGCGTTATCAATCATTAAAATATAGCCACCATCGGCTTTTACGTATTTTTTTACGTGATTTTTGGCAATAATGTGTGAGTTATGCACCCGAATAAAAGGCAAATCCGATAGAGTTTCTTCAATTTCTTTCAAGGTTCGGCTCACGAGCATCATGGGTGCGTTTTGTAGAAAAATCTTTGTGTAATTACTATCTGATTCACAACGAATGATTTTTTCGACTTCCACAAACTCAAAACCTTCTAAAGTTGGCAAGGCAATTCGTTTTACTGCTGTTTGTCCCGACTTGAAAACTTCCAGCAAATGTTCGAAATGATTGTTTTGGGTGTTGTTTTTGCTTTTATTTTTATTTTCAAATTGTCTGATACTATTGATGAGTTCAATTTCGTCAACGGGCTTTAGTAGATAATCAAATGCACTAAATTTAAAGGCTTTGATGGCGTATTGGTCGTAGGCTGTCACGAAAATAATATCGAAATTGATAGGAGCAAGTCGGTTAAGTAGCTCAAAGCCATTCATAAATGGCATATCAATATCTAAAAAAACAAGGTCGATTTGGTTAGAGCGAAGAAAAACAAGAGCTTCGGCAGGATGATTAAACGAAGCGACGACCTGTACTTGCGGACAGTCTTCAGCCAAAAGAATTTCGAGACTTTTGGTAGCGTGTGGCTCGTCGTCTATAATAACTGTTCTAATCATTTGGGATTTTTATTGAGAACAAAAATATGAATAATGTGCTTATGTCTCAATTTTTTGATGTTAAATTTGGGTTTATACTTTTTATAAGCAAAACTTAGCACTGCTAGTTTTTGTTATATTTGCGAATTAGCTTTTGCAAAAGAAAATTTGATTTTTACCACGATGTGTTTAGTCTATGAGAAAAATATTCACTCATTCACTCATTCACTCATTCACTCATTCACTCATTCACTCATTTACTTAATGAAACTCATAAAAGTAGCAGCAGGAACACTCAACCAAACGCCTTTGGCTTGGGAGCAGAACCAAAAAAATATTATTGATTGTATAAAAGAGGCTGATAAACAAGATATTAGCTTGTTGTGTTTGCCCGAACTGTGCATTACGGGCTATGGCTGCGAAGATGCGTTCTATTCGTGGGATTTGGTCGAACAAGCCAAAGAAAGCCTGCTCGAAATCGTTCAACATACTTCTGGCATGATAGTTTCGGTGGGTTTACCTATTCGTTTCAATAATAAAATCTACAATACAGCTTGTCTGATTGCCAATAAAAGAATTTTAGGATTTGTCTGTAAACAGCATTTACCAAACTACGGAGTATTCTACGAAGACCGTTGGTTTCATCGTTGGCAGGCAGGCGTACGTGACGAAATCGAAATTGATGAATTCAAATATCCAATCGGAGATTTAGTTTTTGAATTGAGTGGTGTCCGTATTGGTTTCGAGATTTGTGAAGATGCTTGGGTGGCCAATCGCCCAGGACGAGCGATGTTCGATAGGGGAGTAGATATTATTCTGAACCCAAGTGCAAGTCCGTTTTCGTTTTCAAAATTCGTAACCCGTGAACGCTTCGTTATTGATGGAAGTCGCTCATTTTCATGTAGTTATATCTATACAAATTTACTTGGCAATGAATCGGGTCGCTTAATTTTTGATGGTGATGCCATGATTGCTTCTGATGGAAACCTGTTGGTTTCTTCGCCACGTTTCGGTTATGCCGATTTTTACGTAACCAGTGCCGTTATTGATGTAGAGGCCCCAAAAGTAAACCATTCACAAGTAAAATCACCGATTACGCAAGGAAATTGGAAAGTACCAGCATCGTTCGATTTCCCAGAAATAAAACCAGTTGCTCCGCAATCTGCCGAGTTAGAGAAATTTGAGCGTGGAGGTTTCTTGAAAGAAGAAGAGTTTGCTCGTGCCGTAAGTTTGGCTTTGTTCGATTATCTCCGTAAATCTCGTTCGCAAGGTTTCACAGTTTCGCTTTCGGGTGGAGCAGATTCTTGTGCGTGTGTGGCTCTTTGCGGCTTGATGATTCGTTTGGCCGATGAAAGTATTGGCTTAGAAGCTTTCAAGAAAAAACTTTCGTTTATCAAGAAAATACAGGATTGCACCACGGTCGAGCAAATTGCCGAAAGAATGATTCATAGTATTTATCAAGGCACAGAAAATAGTTCGACAGATACCTACGAATCGGCTGAAAGTTTGGCAAAAAGCATCGGTGCAACTTTTTACAATGTCAATATCAACGGACTCGTAGAAACCTATAAAGACTTGATAGAAAAACAAATAGGTAGAGATTTAACTTGGGAAACCGACGATTTGCCACTACAAAATATTCAGGCACGAGTGAGAGCCCCAAGTGTTTGGTTACTCACAAACTTGCATAATCATCTACTGATTGCTACCTCAAACCGCTCAGAAGTGGCCGTTGGCTACTGCACGATGGACGGTGATACGGCTGGAAGTATCAATCCGATTGCAGGAATTGATAAGTTTTGGTTGAAAAAATGGTTAGTTTGGCTCGAAACTGTGGGCTGTGATGTGAAAGGAAAACATATCAAGATTGAAGGCTTGAAAAAGGTAAATAGCCTGCAACCAACGGCTGAGCTTCGTCCGCTCGAAACCAAACAAACCGACGAAAAAGACCTAATGCCTTATGAAGTCCTAAACTCAATCGAGGGAGTGGCTATCCGAGATAAAAAGCCACCGTTAGAGTGCTTACTTTTCATGGAAGCTCAATACGCTGACCGTTTCGACCGCCAGACTCTAGCCAATTGGGTAGAAAAATTCTTCAGAATGTGGAGCCGAAATCAATGGAAACGTGAGCGTTATGCCCCGAGTTTTCACTTAGATAGCTATAATCTCGACCCTCGTGGCTGGTGCCGATTCCCGATTTTATCGGGCGGATTTGAAAAAGAACTGGCCGATATGCGAGATTA
>NZ_JBMLRC010000325.1:0-3136 GCF_049241225.1 Emticicia sp. | reverse complement strand
TTTATTGCTTACCGCATTAATTTCCGAAAAACCAATACTTTAATGGCTTGGGTGGCTCATAATTACGTTTATTTGCTCCGACCGTTCGACCCTACAAACTTTGCAGGGGTCTTCTTAAAAGAGGGCAGCGAACACAAATGGGATTCGTTTGGAATAGATTATACCTCGAAACCGCAGGCGTTACTAACCTATTCGTTATCAACTCGTTACGGCGGCTATTATGCCAACGGAACAAGGTTAAGATTAAATGGAGAAGTTGGTTATCGTTTTCAGCCTTACGTAGCTATTACGATGAGTGCAAATTACAATCAGTTAAATTTTAAATCAGAACCCGCTGTTCCGACAGATTTGGTCAATAGACAATTTAATTTTTGGTTGGTTGGCCCAAGAGTCGATGTTACTTTTACAAATAAGCTGTTTTTTACTAACTTTTTACAGTTTAATAACCAAAACAAAAACGTAAATCTAAATACACGTTTGCAATGGCGATACAGCCCAGCGTCAGATTTATTCTTGGTTTATACTGATAATTATATTTCAGATACATTTCAGGTGAGAAACCGTGCTTTGGTCTTGAAGTTTACTTATTGGTGGAATGTTTAGGAAACAAAAACGTCGGCATGGCTCGAAGCCATGCCGACGTTAAATTTAATAAGCAAAAACATGAAAACTTTACTATTTTTGATTTTTCCAATCTTAACTTTTGCTCAAACTATGGAATTTGAGATACAAGGTCATCGAGGTAGTAGAGGGCTGATGCCCGAAAATACAATTCCTGCTTTCAAGAAAGCCATTGACTTAGGCGTACACACTTTAGAATTAGATGTAGTTATTTCTAAAGATAAGAAAGTGGTGGTTTCGCACGACCCTTTTTTCAATCCAAATTGCACCACCGACCCGAGTGGCAAATTTATTACAAAAGAAAATCAGGGTAATTTGTATCAACTTACTTATGATGAAATAAAGAAATATGATGTTGGGTTGAGAGGGAACAAGGATTATCCCGAACAACAAAAAGTAGCGGTTTACAAGCCATTGCTCGAAGACATGATTCGTGAAAGTGAAAAATACGCAAAATCAAAAGGTGTGAAACCTTTGAAGTATAATATCGAAATCAAGAGCGAAGAAAAGGAATACGATATTTCGCAGCCAAAAGTTGAAGAGTTTTCGGATTTGGTCTATAAAGTTATTATCAAGCAGCTTCCGCCTGAAAGAGTAACTTTACAAAGTTTCGATTACAATGTTTTGAAATTTTGGCACAAACAAATCGAGCAGAAAAAATACAAACCTATAACATTATCGGCTTTAATTGAGCCGTTCGATAATAATGATGTGAAATTTAATTTGGAAAAATTGGGTTTTAAGCCGCAAATCTGGAGTCCATATTTTGCCCAAGCTACCGAAAAACGAGTAAAAGAATTACACGAATTGGGTATAAAAGTGATTCCGTGGACCGTAAATAAACGAGAAGACATGGAAAAAGTGAAGGCCGTTGGCTGTGATGGCCTCATAACCGACTACCCAGATAGAGCGAAAGGTTTGTGAGATTCAGAAAAAAAGCCTAATTTTCGAAAGAATTTTGGAGTCACAAACTATTAAACTACAAACCCTAACTTGTAGTGTAAAAGAGTTTGGTGTTTTCAATCCACCAAATGAGCATGCTTAACGACATACTTAGTTTTTTTCTTAAACGTCGAATCGACCGCATTGAGCAATTTCTGCGAAATCCGATTGACACTCAGCATCGTATTTTCCACGACCTTATCGAAAATGCTCGATATACGGAGTGGGGTTTAAAATACGATTATAGCAGCATAGATACCATCAAAGATTTTCAGGAGAGAGTGCCAATCTCGACCTACGAAGAACTATACCCTTATATCGAACGTGTACTAAAAGGTGAGCAAAACGTACTTTGGGCGTCTGAAATCAAGTGGTTTTCAAAATCTTCGGGGACAACCAATTCACGCAGTAAATTTATTCCTGTTTCTGAAGAATCTCTCGAAGATTGTCATTACCGAGGTGGTAAAGACATGATGACGCTCTACCTCAATAATCGTCCAGAAGCAAAATTATACGAAGGAAAAGGCTTGTCGATTGGTGGAACGCTTCACCCAAATCCATTCAATGCTAATACACAGGCGGGTGATATTTCGGCGGTAATTACAAAAAATCTTCCCGCTTGGGCTGACTTTATTCGTACGCCTCCAAGCGAAATTGCCTTACTTGATAATTGGGAGGAGAAAATGGAGCAAATGATTCAGATTTGCACCCAAGAAAACGTAACCAGTATTTTGGGCGTGCCAACTTGGACGGTCGTTCTGCTCGAAAATATTCTCGAACGAACAGGTAAAAAGAATATACTCGAAGTTTGGCCAAACTTTGAGGTCTTTGTTCACGGAGCAGTGGCTTTTCAGCCCTACAGAGACCTTTTCCGAACAAAACTCTTTCCATCCGACCAAGTTACTTATCTCGAAACATATAACGCCTCAGAAGGCTTTTTTGCAATTCAAGACGAACTCAGTAGAGTAGGAGAAATGCTACTCATGCTTGATTACGGTGTGTTCTACGAATTTATTCCGATGGAAGAATGGGACAAAGAACATCCAAAAACATTAACCCTCGAAGAAGTAGAATTGGATAAAAACTATGCCCTCGTAATCTCGACAAATGCGGGGCTTTGGCGATATAAAATTGGTGATACCGTAAAGTTTACGTCGATAAACCCATACCGAATAAAAGTAAGTGGCCGAACGAAGCATTTTATCAATGCCTTTGGCGAAGAGGTGGTAATCGAAAATGCCGACATGGCAATCACCGAAGCCTGTGCAGCGGCCAGTGCTACAATAGCAGATTATACAGCAGGTCCGGTTTACATGGGAGATGGTAGTAAAGGTTGCCACGAATGGATAATTGAGTGTTCAAAAAAACCTGAAAACGAATTACTTTTTATCGAAACGCTCGATAATTCGCTCCGAAAGGTAAACTCCGATTACGATGCCAAACGCTATAAAGATATGGCATTGCTATTGCCAAAAGTACATTTTGTAGAAAATGGTACTTTCTACCAATGGATGTCGAAACGAGGCAAATTGGGCGGGCAAAATAAAGTACCAAGGCTAAGTAATTCAAGAGA
>NZ_JBMLRC010000324.1:0-1060 GCF_049241225.1 Emticicia sp. | reverse complement strand
TGGTCAATGGCTCGTAAAAGTCTATGCAAATTGAAATAGATTTTATTGAAAAAAGTAAGTGTATGAATAGCGATAATTTTCTCAAAACCCTGCTTGTTCTGAAAACGGTAAGTTTTGGGAATCTCCCAAAAACGAACGCCAATAAATTCATGATTTTCTAAAACAGGACTTGTTTCCAGAAAATCAAGCGGATAAATTGTAAAAGCATTTTGATATGAAGGAGCTTTGTTCGGAAAATCCTTTTTCTTAGATAGATATTCAGTCAGGAAATAATTGATTTCTCGGAAACCCTCATTGTTTTTTGCCAAACAGATATACTTTAATTCATCACCATTTCTAAACTCCACTCCCACTATTGGCCGAATATTGGCCGCATTGCAGGCTTTTACAAAATCAAAAACTCCTGAAGTAGTATTAATATCAGTCAATGCCAAGCAGCCAATTCCCAACTCAACGGCCTTATTTACAAGGTCTTGGATGGGAATTGTACCATAACGAAGACTAAAATAAGAATGACAGTTCAAATACATTGACGATGAATAGGGGTTTTGTTTGACTGATAATTGCTTTTGCGGATAAATCTAGGTTTTCGGGTTGAGTAAAGTACCATTCCAAACGCTCGACCAATGAGCCGACTGCCGTATTTGATTCGTACTTTATCCATTGCTTGGTACAAACCAGCCATTTCGGCGGTATTATCAAACAGATTGATTTGGCTAAAACCCTGCACTAATTTACTGAATCGTACACCTACCAATCTAATCAAAAGCCGTTTGTCATAGAGTTTTTCAAAAAGCTCAGTTACTTTATCAATAATCGTTTGGTCGTCGGTCGTGTATGGAATATTGAATTGCTTAGTATGGGTATCGAAATTAGAGTAGCGAATTTTGACCGAAACACAGCCAGTGCATTGCTGTTTTTGCCGAAGTTCAAAAGTCATTTCTTCGACCATTTTCAGCAAAACTGCCTTGAGTTTGTTTACATCGGTGGTGTCTTTATCAAAAGTAATTTCTTTTGAAATTGACTTTTTATCATGGTACGGCTCAATAGGAGTATTATC
>NZ_JBMLRC010000323.1:24060-35037 GCF_049241225.1 Emticicia sp. | reverse complement strand
ACTGGGAGAACATCGCTTCTTGTTGAGCGAAAGTTTGGTAGCTTACTGATAATGCTCCAGCGAGCAATAGGGCAACTAACCTGCTTTTCAGGTGTGTAAAGTTTTTCATTTTTTACCAAATTAAATAGTAAAGATATAATGCTTTTAAAGGTTCATCAATGTAATATGTAACCGTTTAAACATTTTTATACTCAATAGCAAAACAAAGTTACATTAAGATTTTGAAATGCCAATTTTTTTTTATTAAGAGTTATGGCATCTCTTCAAGCTTGAATATCAAATAGTTATACTTTGAGAAAGCTATGTTTTTTAATTATTTGGTTACGATTTTGATAAATCCCGACTATTTTTCTGTTTGGAAAAATTCATCAGGATTTATCAAATCATTGATTTTATCTGGCAATGGTTATGTACTTAATTTGTGGCTCATTACTCCAGAAGCCTGCTGCTTTTACGCAGATGAAGTACGTTCCATCAGGCACACCTACTCCTTTACCTCCAAGCACAATGCCGCTGTTTGCTTCGCCATTCCAACCTTCTACTTTTGCAAAGTCAGTGTTTTGGTAAACTAATTGACCCCATCTGTTGTAGATATATATTTCGGCAGCTACGTTTTCAACACCATTAATGCCTTTGATGATAAACAAGTCGTTTTTACCATCTCCGTTTGGTGAGAACGCTTGCGGTATCTTACCTCTGTTGGTTGTATCAGTGATTGCTGTCTGACCTTTGATTGTGATAACCGTTGGCTGGTTATTATTGCCTGGGTTATTATCGGCATCCGGGTCTGGATTCAAGCCTGTTTGAGAAATATCTCTCACATTGTTAGTACTATCTTTGGCTGTACCTGTGATGCTATTAGAGTAAGTAGCATCGCCTTGTTTCGCACTCAATAATCTTAGTTTGAATGTGAGCGTATCAGATGCACCAGCTGCTAATGAGCTACTATCGGCAATCAACATTGTCATTTTGCTTACACCGTTGATAGTTTTTCCTGTAAATGTCGTATCAACTTTCAGTTTACTGTTCTTACTAAGCGTTGGTTTACCGACCAGTATGAACTCTGCACTGTCAGCAAATACTCTATCAAGACTATCAGTCAATTGTATATTTGTGAGTTTACGAGTACCGTAGTTTTTCACAATTACTCTATAAGACAGGTTATAACTACCATCAGCATTTCTTATCGAGTCAAGCGTTGCTGCTTTAGCGATACCAAATGTTGTATTGAATGATGGAATGATTACACCACCATTTCCAAGTTTCACTGGTGTTGCAATACTGTTATTTTTTGGTGTACCGTTGGCATCAGGATCAGGATCGTTACCATTAGTTGATAAGTCATCAGTTGATTTATTGCTTGGGTATTTACCTATCACCAATGCTTGGTTTTCAAAGTTTGCTTTGTTTGATGTTGTAGTCAAGCGTGCAAACAATGTTACATTTTTCTCTGTATTTGTGGCCAATGTACTTAGAGAATCAACCAATAAATTGATTAAACTTCCGCGGCCTGTGTAGCTACTATTAGCTGTTAGGCCAGTATCAGCTGTTACTTTTACAGAATCAATTTTCACGCTATCACCAAATGCCATATTCAAGTTATCTTGAATTTGTACACCTGTAAATGCCACCTTGCCGTAGTTTTTCACTTTGAATGTAAATGTTACATCGTAGGTATTAGTTGTTCCAGTTACTAACTTAGGCTCGCTTGCACTTTTCGATATACCGATGAGTGCATCTGGTAAGCTATTGAAGTTGATAACGGTCGGTGAGTTGCCCGATGGGTCTGGATTTATACCTGAGTTTGACGCATCGGTTATAACCTGACCACTTGGTGTTTTAGCCGTAACTATTACTGTATTTCTAAACGGCCCTTTATTACCGTTGAGTTTCACATTTACTACCCACGTGAGGGTATCTACTTTATTTGGTGCAAGCTCACTTGCTTCTAGTAACATACAAGTTTTGGTTGTACCGTTATACGAAGAATCTACTTTCAAGAGGCTTCCTGCACTCACTGTTGGTTTTATTGCGAGCTTGGCAACGGCTGGTGATGTGAATGTTCTTGATAATGTATCACATACTTGTACGCTACTCAAATTCAAGTTACCACAGTTTTTGATGACGGCCTTATAGGTAATGTTATAGCTGCTATCGGCTTGTCTTACTGTATCTTTTACGTAGAGTGCGATTCCGATACATGGTACTTCGATTGAGCTACCACCACCTGTATTAAGATTCAGATTTGTAGGGTTACTTCCTGGGACATCAGGGTTTGTACCCGCATTCGATACGTCGGTCACAGTTTCTTTTGTTCCCGATGTAAGGGTACCTGAGCCAGAAACAACCGCGATATTGGCAAATTCCTTAAGCGTATCTGGTCTTACATTAACTGTGAACTTCAAGGTATCTGTTTTTCCGATTGCTATTGTGCTACCTGCAAGAGTTAATCTTGTATCGGTTGAACCATTGAATGCACTATTAAGTGTCAATTGGCTATTGGTATTTTTGCTCGGTGCTGCCACAACTGTAAATGTTGATGGAGCTTTAAACACCTTGGTTAGGGTATCTCTTACGATTACATCATTCAATGTCAATGAACCGTTGTTTTTCACGAGCAATTGATAAGTTACATCATAAGATCCATTTGCCTTCTTAGTTGTATCCAAAACGATTTTCGCAAGACCAACACTTGGTGACTTGAAGAGACGAACTACTGTAGGTTCTGCACTTTCTTTCACTATTGTTTTGCCGTTGTTTGAAACATCAGAGGCTTCGCTCAGATTACCGAAAGCTGTTCCAACCCCCGCTATGAATGCGTTAGTTGAGAATGGTCCTTCCTTGCCATTTGGTACAATATTGACTACAAATTTGATAGTATCAACTTTGCCAACCGCAATGCTACTTTCTTCTGGGATTGTCAAATTGAGATCGGTTGTACCATTAAAGCTATCGTTTGGCTTCAATAGGCTTCCTACACCAGCTGTTGGTTTCTGAACGATTGTAAATGTAGTTGGTGCTGGGAACATCGTTGCGAGGTTCTCTGTGACTTTAACACCTTCCAATTTAACTGTTCCACATGCTTCTACCAATGCTCTGAATGTAATATTATAGCTACCATTTGCTTGGCGTGTTGTATCGGCTGATAGAGCGATTGCGGCACAAACTTCTTGGCAAGTTTTACATTCAACTGTCCATTGGCTGATATTATTACTCAAGATTGGATCAACCTGTGTAAGTTTAGTAATCTTGGCAGTGTTGATAATCTGACCAGCTTTTGTCGTTTTAGCATCGTAGGTGTAAGTTCTGGTTGCACCTGCTGGTAAATTACCGATTACACTTAGTAATGAGTCAGTGCCAAAAGCTGTAAATCCTGGTGTTGTTGATGTAATCGTTAAGCCTTTTGGCAATACGTTTACAACATTGACATTGGTTGCGGCTTTTACTGTACTGTTGTTTTTAACCGTAATTGTATATTTAATTGGGTCGCCGATATTGAGTTCAACACGAGAACCAACAATTAAGACACTTACATCAACTTTCGAGGTATCGGTTACTACATTACACTGATCAATAGTCACAATGATCGGAGATGCTTGGCTGTAACAACCAATACTGCTCTTCTCAATAACATAGTATGTGCCAGATCCTACGGCTGATGCATTGGCAAGCATCGGGCTATTTGGCGAACTTCCCGTATGGAATTCAAATACACCACCTGTACTTTGTGTTTGGCTTGTCACAGAATTCGCCAAGTTTACAGTAGTTGCAGGGCAGTTATTCTTAGTAATTGCACTTACAGTCGGTGCTGCAATAGCATCGCCAAGTTTCACTATAATTTCGTTTGAGCTAAGTGAAGCACAGCCACTGTCATTGATAAGTTTCACTGTGTAGCGGCCTGGTGTTTTTACACTTATACTCTTTGTTGTTGCTCCCGTGCTCCATTTGTACGAACCAGCAGTTGTTGCTGTTAATAGGACTGAGTCGCCGAAACAAATATTTGGTGATTTGTTAGACTCGATTGTTGGAATTGTTTTCACACCGTTGAGTGTAACAGTGAAACTTGATACTGCAGCTACACAAGAACCATTATCATCTGGGTCATTGGTAGTAAGAGTAAATTTCACGCTTCCTTTTACTACATCATCATTTGAATAAGTATATTTAGTATCCAAGCTTAGAGCGTTATCGAATGTTCCTTTGCCATCAGTTGTCCATTTTGCACTTCTAGCCGAACCTCCAATTTTACCTTTAAGTGTGAAGAAATCAGCACTTAAACAAACTGTGGTATCTTTTCCTGCCATGGCAGTAGCTGGGTTTGCTGTACAATTAATTGGGGCTTCGCAAGACGTAATATTAACATTAATTTTAGCACCTTCACTGTAGCATCCGTTGCCTGCTTTCTCAAATACATAGTAAGTTCCTGTACTCACTGCCGATGGATTTGTTACCGCTGGTGAACCTGCAGTTGCACCTGTACGGAAGACAAATATTCCGCCCTGAGAAGAAGCTGCACTTGTTACTGCAGTTGTAAGATCAACTGTAACGAACGGGCAAGTATTTACCAAATCTCTTACTGTTGGTTTTCTCAATCCACTACCAGTTACTTGTACAGTGATTACATTTGATTTTTCACTTTGACATGTACCACCATCACAAATTGCTGAGTAGCTTGTGAGGCTTGTTGGAGAAACTGAGATAACCGCTCCAATTTGGCCATCTGACCATCTGACAGTTCCTGTACAACCAGCTGCTTCGATTTGTGTGCTTGAGCCACTACAAATTTGTGTGTTTTTGCATGTAACCACCGGAGGAATTGGGTTTCCAACCGTAATTGTTGCTGCCACTGATGGAGCAGATTCACAAGAGCCGACTTTACAAATAGCTGTATAAACTGTTGTTACCGCAGGATTTATTTTAATTGAGGCCAATGTTTGACCGCTTGACCATAACACGCTTCCACTACATCCTAATGCATTGAGGGTAAGGGTATCACCTTTACATATTCTCGATGCTGAACAAGAAATAATTGGGGGTTCTGGTTTCGAGATAACATTTATAGTTATTACATTCGATTGATCGCTTGTACATCCTCCCTGAGGCAATTTACACACAGCAGTGTAGTCAGTGGTGTTGCTCGGTGTAACAGAGATACTTGAGCCAGTGAGACCATTTGACCAAACAGTTGTTCCTGCACAGCCATTTGCTGTTAAGATTACTGTATTACCTGCACATATTGATTCTTTATTTCCGGTAATTGTTGGTTTGTTTGGTTTTCCAACATTTACAGTTACGATATTCGATTTATCACTTTCACAAGATGTTGTTTTACAAATTGCTGAGAAAGTTGTTGTTGTGGCCACACTTACAGTAATGCTTGAGCCAGTAGATGCATTAGCCCATACTACTGTTCCGGCACAACCTGTTGCTGTTAATGTTACTTGACCGGTTTCGCAAAGGGAAGTTGCTGAAGCTGATATTACTGGAGGAGTAACATTTGCTGGCACGATAATAACAGCATTTGAGTTGCCGCTTGTTCCACAATCATTTTTACAGGTAGCAGAGTATGTTCCTGCACTTACGATGATTGATGAACCAGTCGCACCATTGCTCCAATTGACAGTTCCACCTGCACAACCTGTAGCAGTCAAAGTAACGGTTTCATTACCACAAACTGATGCTTTGTTAGCTGAGATAATCGGTGCGTTTGGTGCTTGACCACCAGCAATGTTAATAGTTTTAGAAGCAGAGCTTTCACATGCATCAACGATACACTTAACTGTGTATGTAGTAGCGACTGTAGGAGTTACATTGATTGCAGCTGAAGTTGCACCAGTTGACCAAAGTACGTTACCATCACAGTTGCTTACATTGAGTGTTACCGAGCTACCACCACAAACAGTCTCTGCCGAAGCAGTGATAGTAGGAGGTGTTTGGTTGATAACAGTGATTATAGCATCTTTCGAAGGGCTACTTGAACAAGCATTTACGGTACAAATAGCGGTATAATTAGTTGTTACAGTTGGTTTTACGACCATCGTAGTACCAGTTGCACCATTGCTCCATATAACCGAACCTTCACAACCGTTGGCAGTAAATGTAAGAGATTCACCCGCACATATTCTTTCTTTACCACACGTTACGATAGGTGCCGCAGGCTTAGGATTAACCGTTATTACTTTTGTAGCTTTACCACTACAATTATTTACTGAGCAAGTAGCTTCGTAGGTAGTAGTAGTGGTTGGAGAAACTGTGATAGACGAAGTCGTCGCACCAGTTGACCAAGTGATTGCACCCGCACAGTTGCTTGCTGTGAGTGTTACGCTTTCACCAACACAAATGCCATCTTTTGTTGAAGTAATAGTCGGTGTTTGACCTCCGTTTGTACTAACATTAATAGTTTTTGTTGCGGTGAAGCTACATTGTGTTGTCGTACAAGTAGCTGTATATGTTGTTGTAATGGTAGGATTTACAGTGATTGACGATGCCGTTGCACCTGTACTCCAAACTACCGAACCTGAACAGTTATTTGCAATGAGAACTGCTGATCCTCTACTACATACTGTTTCGTTTGGAGCAGTAATAGTAAATGGAATAAGTATAATATTTGGAACATTCAATACATTAGATTGA
This sequence comes from Emticicia sp., assembly GCF_049241225.1. NCBI lineage: Bacteria > Pseudomonadati > Bacteroidota > Cytophagia > Cytophagales > Leadbetterellaceae > Emticicia > Emticicia sp. Next base: position 28,404 of record NZ_JBMLRC010000323.1, on the reverse strand, counting down.
GTGCTTATTCCACAACTGTTTGAGCAAGTGGCTGAATAAACACCTCCATCAACAACAATCGATGAGCTTGTTGCACCCGTATTCCATTTTAATGCTCCGTTACAACCAGTGGCCGTGAGGGTTGTTTTACCATCACATGGGTTAGTTGAGCTAATGGCAACTATTGGTGCGTTTGGTGCTTGACCACCAGCAATGTTAATAGTTTTAGAAGCAGAGCTTTCACATGCATCAACGATACACTTAACTGTGTATGTAGTAGCGACTGTAGGAGTTACATTGATTGCAGCTGAAGTTGCACCAGTTGACCAAAGTACGTTACCATCACAGTTGCTTACATTGAGTGTTACCGAGCTACCACCACAAACAGTCTCTGCCGAAGCAGTGATAGTAGGAGGTGTTTGGTTGATAACAGTGATTATAGCATCTTTCGAAGGGCTACTTGAACAAGCATTTACGGTACAAATAGCGGTATAATTAGTTGTTACAGTTGGTTTTACGACCATCGTAGTACCAGTTGCACCATTGCTCCATATAACCGAACCTTCACAACCGTTGGCAGTAAATGTAAGAGATTCACCCGCACATATTCTTTCTTTACCACACGTTACGATAGGTGCCGCAGGCTTAGGATTAACCGTTATTACTTTTGTAGCTTTACCACTACAATTATTTACTGAGCAAGTAGCTTCGTAGGTAGTAGTAGTGGTTGGAGAAACTGTGATAGACGAAGTCGTCGCACCAGTTGACCAAGTGATTGCACCCGCACAGTTGCTTGCTGTGAGTGTTACGCTTTCACCAACACAAATGCCATCTTTTGTTGAGGCAATAGTTGGTGCTGTACCTGCTGCACCAACAGTAATAGTTAGTGGAGTAGACGGATTGCTCGAACACTCACCAACTTTACAAACTGCTGAGTAAGTTCCAGTGCTTGTCGGAGTAACGGTAATGCTTGAGCCAGTTAAGCCATTTGACCAAGTAACTGATCCAGAACATCCATTTGCAGTAAGTTTTACTGATTTACCAGCACATATTGAGTTGTTGTCTGCAGTAATAGTTGGAGGAGCTGTTGGAGTTCCAACTGTTACATTAATTACATTCGATCTATTACTTACACATGTAAGTTTAGCACAAGTAGCTGTATATGAAGTATTTGCAGTTGGTGAAACCGTGATTGATGGTGTGGTAGCACCTGTTGACCACAAGATTCTTCCTGAACAATTGTTGGCGGTGAGTGTTACACTTCCACCATTACAGATTACATTCGATGTTGAATTTGAAGTAATTAAAGGAGGAGCAATCACGTTTACAACCACTTGTACAGGGTTTGATTTTGTACTGATACAGTTATCATTTATTTTACACTGAGCTGTATAAGTTGTAGTTGCTGTTGGTGTCACAGTAATCATATTACCTGTTTGTCCATCAGACCAAACAACTGTTCCATTACAACCAATCGCTTCGATAGAAACACTTTCACCAAGGCAGATGTAAGGGTTTGCACAAGCAATAAGTGGTGTAATTGGGTTACAAACTGGTTTTATAGATATTTCGGCATCATCATCGTCATCTGCATTTTTATCAATACCATCGTTTGGTGTTGAATTAGGGTCTTTTTGGTCAGATTTTGTAATTTGAGCCCAGTTTTTAATCGTACCTGTTGTTGCTGTAATTTTTGTTACGATTTGGAACGTAACCGTTTGGCCAACATTAATTTGGTTGAATTTCGCTACGACTGTATTGCCAGTCGTTACGATACCATCACCACCGGTTGCACTGATTATCTGTAAACCTGCCGGTACAATATCAGTTGCCTCCACATTTGTTGCATTTGAAGGACCGTTGTTTTTAACTTCAACAAAATAAGTGATTTGATCACCAGCTGCTGGATTAGTATTACTCACGATTTTATTCAAACTCAAATCTGCAAGTACTTCAACAACTTTAGGTGTAATTGTTACTTTATCATCGTCATCTTCTTTGTTCGTTTTTCCATTACCAGGCGTTGAATCTATATCTTTTTCAGTCGCTTTTGTAATTTGAGCAAAGTTGGTCATTGCAGCTGAGCCTGTTACTTTAGCAATATATGTCAAAGTAATTGTTTGATTTGCTGCTATATTTGAAATAGTTGATGTTAATACACCACTTGTATTTGTAAAGAATGCACTTGATACGAATTGTAAGCCAGCTGGTAATTCGTCAGTTACTTCAACAGCGGTTGCTGCATCTGGGCCAGCATTTGTTACTCTGATTGTAAATGTGATGTTATCTCCTACATTTGGAGTGATACTATCAGCTGCTTTTGTTAAGCTCAAGTCGATAGATTTTTCGCAATTTTTTAAAGTAACTTTCAATACTGTCGGGTTACTGTAACATCCCGCACCTGATTTTTCAAATAAATAATATGTGCCATTACCAACTGCTGTAGGGTTTGCTACTAATGGAGAGTTTGGATTAGCTGCTGTGTGCCACTCAAAGCTTCCACCTGGAGTAGATACGGGATTAATGATGAAACTATTTAGATTGATAGTTTTACCAAGACATTCCTCTACTGCACCCACGCAACTTGGGTTGGCTGGACGTGCATTTACAACGACTGCTACCGGTTGGCGTGTATTTGGACAACTTTCGGGAGCATTAGCAATTTCTGCATAGTAAACTGTTGTACTTGTAGGGAACACAATAAAATTAGCTCCACTGTTTGTTGTTGTAATTGGACTACCACCAATTGATGTTAGATACCATCTTACTGTACCACCCCCTGAAACAGTTGCTCTGATTGCAGTTGTATCGCCTGAGCATATATCTCCATCAATAGCTATAGCTACTAATTCAGAACATACTACTGGTACATAGATTGCAGCATCAATGGTAGGATTGTCTTTCAATGCTGGTACTAATGGGTCGATACTAATTTTTGGAGAATAACCAGTTGTTGAGTTAAAATCACTGTCTTTTGTATCATCGCCGGCATTAGTTTTTGTTGAAAGTAAGTAAGTCGCTGGTAATGTGCTAGTAATGATTCGTACTACATAATCACCTTTTGGTAAATTATTGAAAGTGTAGAATCCGCTTGCATTTGTTGTAACAGTATTAATAGCAGCACCTACTGGATTGCCTGAGGCATCCGAAGCATAAAGTTCTACTTTTACTCCTTCTGCACCCGTTTCACCTACATCTTGTAAGCCATTATTATTTGTATCTTTCCATACAAAGTCTCCGATTGAGCCAAGCGGGCTATAAATAGCACCATCAACTGTTAAGATATCTTTCTTAGTTGCATCGTAAGGGTCAACCACGATTTTGTCTGATAGCCCTGTGCTTGGATTAAAGTCACTATCAATTAAATCATTTGTTCCAACATCTTGCTTAGAAGAAAGTTGAGAACCTGCTGGAATTGAAGTTGTGATAACTTTAACTACATAATTTCCTGCTGTTAAGCCAGTGAATAAGTATTTGCCGTTGGCATCTGTTGTATCTTTTTTCAATGCAGATCCAATGGGTAAACCAATGGCATCGGAGGCATACAATTCTACAATAATTCCACTTACACCTGTTTCGCTTAAATCTTGCAATCCGTTATTGTTAGAATCATTCCATACAAAGTCTCCGATAGAACCAAAAGAAGTTCTAAGACCAGCATCAACTCCTGTATTATTACGACCTACGTTACCAATTGGTAAGGTAGTATTAATTGTAATCAGGTCAGTTGTGCCATCTGGATTTGGGTCACTATCTAATGCTGAATTACCCCCTAAACCTTTGGTAGTAATTATACTTCCTGCCGGAATAACAAATTTCACTGTGTAGCTACCATTCAATAAGCTATCGAAAAGATATCTACCACTAGCATTAGTTATAGTTGAATCAAGCTTCGCACCAGTCGCACTCAATAAGTAAACTTTCACACCGGCGAGTGGAGAGTCGCCAGCATTTTGGATACCATCGCCATTATTATCTGCGAACACGTAATCGCCAATCGACCCAACAGGGACGAAACCAGCGTCGATTTGAAGATTATTTCTAAGGGTATCGGTAGTAGGTTTGGTAGTGTCGATAGAAATCAATTGAGAAATGCCATTTTTGTTGGCATCGCTATCGGTCACGTCAGCACCTGTATTTTGCTTAGCGGCGATTGTACCTGCCGGAGCCACAAACTGGATTCTGTACGAACCACTAGTAAGGCTATCGAAAAGATACAGACCACTAGCATTAGTTATAGTCGAATCAATTTTAGCACCGGTAGCACTCAATAAATAAACTTTCACACCGGCGATAGGAGCCTCTCCCGAATCTTGTTGTCCATTATTGTTTACGTCAGTCCAAACGTAGTTACCAATAGAACCG
>NZ_JBMLRC010000323.1:0-23960 GCF_049241225.1 Emticicia sp. | reverse complement strand
ATCTTGTTGTCCATTATTGTTTACGTCAGTCCAAACGTAGTTACCAATAGAACCGAATGCAGTTTTCAAACCAGCATCAACACTTGTATTATTACGAGCGATGCTGCCGATAGGTTGAGTAGTATCAATAACGATAGTGTCGGTAGACCCATCTGGATTGATATTGCTATCGTTTGCTGTATTACCACCAAGGAGTTTGCCGGTTGCTTCGCTACCCACTGGAAGCACGAACTTGATTTGGTAGTTGCCTGCCAATAAGCTATCGAAAAGATATCTACCACTAGCATTAGTTATAGTTGAATCAAGCTTCGCACCAGTCGCACTCAATAAGTAAACTTTCACACCGGCGAGTGGAGAGTCGCCAGCATTTTGGATACCATCGCCATTATTATCTGCGAACACGTAATCGCCAATCGACCCAACAGGGACGAAACCAGCGTCGATTTGAAGATTATTTCTAAGGGTATCGGTAGTAGGTTTGGTAGTGTCGATAGAAATCAATTGAGAAATGCCATTTTTGTTGGCATCGCTATCGGTCACGTCAGCACCTGTATTTTGCTTAGCGGCGATTGTACCTGCCGGAGCCACAAACTGGATTCTGTACGAACCACTAGTAAGGCTATCGAAAAGATACAGACCACTAGCATTAGTTATAGTCGAATCAATTTTAGCACCGGTAGCACTCAATAAATAAACTTTCACACCGGCGATAGGAGCCTCTCCCGAATCTTGTTGTCCATTATTGTTTACGTCAGTCCAAACGTAGTTACCAATAGAACCGTAATTTGGCTTTAAACCAGCATCAATGTTTAGATTATTGCGAAGTGTATCAGTTGGTAATTTTGAAGTATCAATATTTATTAACTGTGAAAGTCCACTTGGCCCTACGTCACTATCTTTTGTATCATCAGTACCCAAATTTTGAGTAGTGAACAAGTCATAACCTGCTGGTTTTACGAATTGTACACGATAACTATCAGTGGTTAGACTATCAAACAAGTATTTTCCTTGTGCGTCGGTAACTGTCGAATCAAGTCTAGTGCCCGTTGCACTCAACAAAAATACTTTTACACCAGCCACAGGTGGTTCAGTAGTACTCGGACCTTGTTGACCATCATTATTGGTATCTTGCCATACATAATCTCCGATGCTACCATAAGGGCCTTGAATAACTTGAACTGCACAACAACCTTGTGCAGGGCAATTAGATACATTTGTCTTAAATGTAAAAACACCTGGTGCCTTGATTGTCAGAGAAGAGTCTGGATTAACAACCGCAACAGTTGAACTAGGTGTAATTTCAGTATTACCATCGAACCACTTAATGCTTGATCCATATTTGAATGGAGCTGGAACAGAAACTGTATATTCCTCACCAGGATACCAGTGAAGAGGAACAGAAAAACAAGCAGATGCTATATCATCTTCATAAAGCTTTGAATTGTTTGGAGTAGAATCAAAATCTTCCTGGCCTGTACCTATCGAAAATACTTCGGCAGTGTTAAAAAATACTCCTTGCTGTAAAACGGTGGCATTAATTTCTAATTTCACCGAATCTCCAACTGCCAGTGAGGCAACATTCCAATTACCAACACCCGTTGTCGGATTGTAGGTAAAATTCGCTCCTCCAGTATGAGTATTTAGAACTGCACCATCAACCGGGAAGTTATCTTTCACCACAATTGAGTTGGCTGTTGATGGACCAGAGTTTTTTAACCACAGTGTATACTTGATGCTTTCGTTGATGGCAGGCATTGATTTATCTACCTCTTTTCTGAGAGAAAGATCAATACTGCTCTGAGCAACAGTACTTAAAACGCTAATAAGCAACAACATAATTGTTGTTGCCATACCCTTAAAATATGAATTTTTTGTGTAATTATCTTCTCCCTCATGCCTGATTTTTTTGGCAGATAGTGTAGAAGTCCATCTTTTTAACTTTTGATCAAAGTGACTACTTAAATGGTAATCTTTGACCGTTGAATTCCAGTTAGAGGAAAGCTTATGCATGGTTAAATCTTGATTTAACATTAAATCAGGCACGTGTTTTATATTATTTTTATTTAACTGAGGAGACAACTTATCTTGTAGGAATTCTTGCAAATTACTTTCAATAAAAAGTTGTTCCTCAAGCGTTGTTTTATCTACAGAATTTTGTGGTGTAGAAGAAACGCTTGGGCTATTTTTAGGTTTCAAAAATAGGCTTATTGCACTGACAATTTTCTGCACAAATTCTAACACTTTTGTATCAGTATTTGATTTGCGTTGTTGTGTATACCCTTCCTTTGATATCGGTACACCACTGTCGGTAAAATTGTATTTCATTTGCAAGTATTTTAAATAATTCTTCTTCAATATATAAAGGTTCACTTTCATCAAAATTTATTTAAAACAATTTATGTTTCAAATAAAAATATTTTTGGATAATAGAACAAGCTTTCTAATACTATATTCGTAATCAATTCCATCCAAAATTGTGCCAAATCGAATTATTTGGCCTTTTAGTGGAAAAAGGGGTAGAGGAGCCTACTTAGAAAAAAAAAATGGAAAATGTTACCGAATAATCATTGTTTGGCACAGAATAACTAAAATTATGCCAAATTGCTATACAAAATAAAAACATCTACTTGGCTAGTAGATGTTTTCTCGGGTAAATTGTTCCTTTGTTCTAGAGAAAACTTTTTAAGTGATTTCCATTTTTTAGAAATCGTGTCCGAGTGATAAATACAATTTTGGAGAACTTACCACTTTATCTTCAAGCCCCCATGCATAGTCAGCTCTAACAAAATATCCTAAAACAGTGGTTCTTACGCCAAATCCATAACCTATCAAAAATGGGTTTTTGAAATTAGTGACTGTTGCTCTAAACGGGTTTTTTCCACCTCCAACAATTACAGTATTGAGGCTATTTTGTCGGTTGAAAGGGCCCTTACTTCCATACCACGCAGTGCCCACATCTGTGAAGCCCACAAACTGTAAATTACGTAAGAAATTAGAAGTCATTGATCCTTTGGAAACATACTGTGCCAAAGGCAGACGGAGCTCTAGATTGGTTAGTAAATGACTTGTGCCGTAAAGTTTTGCAAAATTAAATCCTCGCAAACTTCCAGCAAAATCATAAAATAAGATATCTCGCAAATCTCTCGGTACTCCTTCACTTTGACCATTCGTTTGTTCGATCGTTCTGTTAAGAGCATTTTCTACACCACCAAGAATAGTCACTTTAGGCGAATTGCCAAGTGAGCGGCTATACGATAGCCTACCTGCAAGAATCACATTACCAATTAATTTGCGATAATGTCGGGCATCAATTACCATTCGGCTGAAGTTTTCATTGCTATTATTGAAGCTGTAAGAGCGGTCAAACCTAATTTTTGCACGAGTACCTAACAAAACTTTACTGAATAAAGGAACAGTATTGTCATATATGATTTCTCCACGAAAACCAAAATAGATGGATTGGAGATTCTTTTTGCCTATTTCGAAGATATCAATATCTGATGTTGAAGTTATATTAGGCGAAGCTACAATTTTTAGATTCTGACTGATAGGATAGGAGGCAAAAGCCGAAAACCTATTGTAGTAAAGCCTACGTTCAATCACACGAACGGTTGTTTGAGGATTATTGATATTTAGTGGTCTGAACAGATAAAGATTACGTTCATCGAGCTCACTAAGCGATATCGATCGTCGGAGAATATCAACTCCCCAATCAATTCTCCTAACGTTATTATTATACCCCAAAAATACATCATGATTTCGCAGTACAGGTGTAATGAAAAGTCCAAGTTTAATATTATGATTTTCGAGTAAATCATTTAAGACCAATGTGTTTTTCATCCCTACTCTTCTAATAGGATCCATCAAAAATTCCGACTTCACATCATTAGCTATTACAATATTTTCGTAGGCAAGTGGGCCTTTTATTTTTAAGGTTTCTTTAAATCTACCTGACTTCGGTATTACCTTTTCTGCTTCGTCGCTTTTAGATTTAAGCTTTTCATTTGCCAAAGATTTGATAATGTTTTCGGCATCAAATTCATAATTATCAGTATCTACTTCACCTGGCTTGAGCTCAAGTTTTTGCTTGGTTTCGCTCAATGAAATATTTTGTTTTGATTCAATTGGCTTGGTAGTGTTAGTATCTTGAGTTTTATCTTCACTCACAGCATACTGATTATTTGCATAATATTCTCGCCATTCTTTGATAAATCTACTATACGAAATCCCCAACGTACTGGTAATACTCGATTCTTCGGTACGAATGATGCGAGTAAGATTCAGAATGTTAGAAATATTATCTTTTCCGTAGCGAATCGCAATATAATTCCAGATTGACTGGCCAATTATTTCGGCGTCTTTGCCTTGAATGGTTTCAATTTTTTTGTCTTTATTTTTCAGAATCGTCGTACGCATTCTGTCCAACATCAGTAGATTGTCGTTATCGCCCGAAATATAAGCCGAGATTCCGGCCATGTACCATTCTGGCACTGTCAACAAGAGTGAGCTTTGTAAAACCTCTTTTAGGCTACCACCATAAAGCATATCGTAGACAAACAAACGGGCAATTTGTTGAATGAGTTCTTGTTTGAATTGCTCTTCATTGCCCGTGTAGGCTATCTGCACACGAGACTTTGCCAAGTTCAGAATACTACCGTCTAAATCAATCGGAGCAGTTAGGCCAATGTTGCTTTGCTCAAGTTCTTGTGGAGAATTATATAAAAATATCTTCATCGTCGTGAAGGGCGTATAACCCAACAACTCCGTGATGCGGTCGTATTCGCCTTCGGCTATTTTGGCGGCATTTTGGGCAATCTTATCGCCGCTTCTGTAGTAGTTAAACTCAAAATTATTACTCCTAATCGTAAGCCATTCAAATCTTTTGTATTGAATACGGCTTTTCCCAAACTCCTCTTGGGTTGACGAAAAGTAGCTTTGTGCGGATACACGACCCAAACCTAATGCAAGCATTAAGCAGGCTCCGGTACTAATTCGACGAAGAGTAAATAAATTTTCCATGCATTTGTATATTTCCAAGAATACAGATTTTTACTAGTTTCCACTAGCTTGGGTTTTTGCTGTAATACGCATCAAGTCACAAAATAATTGTGTAACTCTGTATTAAAAAAAGCAAATTTACCTACAACGAATATAACGAATAAAAACGCTCAATGTTAGCTTCAGGCATTAAAACTTTATTGCTTTCTAAAAAACCGAGCATTTCTTCGGTAAAATAGGGAGCAAGCGATACACCTTTCGTGCCGAGTCCGTTAAATATATATACGTTATTATGGTGTGGATGGTTGCCCATAAATGGTCGGCGGTCTTTAGTTGTAGGTCTGATTCCAGCTTCTTGACTGGTAACTTGGAATGGGAGTGATAGGATTTTACTAACTTTCGAGCTAATCAATTCTTTTCCAGTTTCGGTTACTTCCCAATCGAGGTTATCCCAAATATAAGTTGAGCCAAAGCGACATTTGCCTTCGCCAAGTGGGATAATCCAAAAGCCTTGATTGATAATTTCTTTGATTTTGTAGCCATCTACATCGGCCAAAAGTGTTTCGCCTTTGGCAGGATTAAACGGAATCCAGCTAAAAAATGGGTTTTGGGTTGAATAGAAACCTTCGCAAAAAATGATTCTTTTTGCTGCTAAATCTTTATAAAAAATGGTGTTTTCGGTGGTTTTTAGTTCAGCAAAATCTACCTTTTCCGCCTGATAGCTTTCGTTTTGCTTGAAAAAATCTCTAAAGCAATCAAGCATTTGCGGCACATTTACCCAGCCTGCTGATGATGTATAAAGTCCACCCAGTTCGTTGCTAACTTGCTTATAATCAGTCTGATTTGGCTGAATAATTTTAAGGTAATTTCCTAAATCGTATTCATCGGTCAATCTCATAAAATGCCTTTGTTGCTGTTCGTTGGCAAATGGTCGATAAAGATTGGTTTCGTGATAAAAATTTGCGTGAAATTCTTTTTCGATCGAAGTATAAAACGTTCTCAAATAAGGAAAAATCTTATCAGCAAGCCAAGTTTTATCAAGGTTTTTGCCCGTAATCGGGTTGAAAATTCCCCCCGCCACTGTCGATGAAGTAGGCAAAGTTTCATCATTCAAAACCAGTACTTTTTTATCAGCTTTCATCAACTGATAAGCCAGCAACGACCCCGCAATTCCTTGCCCAACAACTATATAATCAAGATTTTTCAATATCGAAGCCTGAACCTATAAGGTTTTCAAAACCTCATAGGTTTAATTAAGAAGGTTAAAATTTATTTTCTAATTGCTTTGCTCAAAGCCTCATCGGCTAAAAGGCAAACCATCTCTACTTGCTCGTCGAGTGTCATGTACGAAGTATCAATATCAATGGCATCATCGGCCTTGCGAAGCGGACTTTCTTTGCGGGTAGTATCAATCAAGTCACGTTTTTTGATATTTTCGATAATCTCCTCAATATCAACCAAATCGCCTCTTTCGTTTAGCTCAATCTGACGGCGATTCGCTCTGATTATCGGGTCGGCGGTCATGAAAATCTTCAGTTCGGCATCAGGAAAAACCACCGTGCCGATGTCTCGGCCATCCATCACAACACCTTTCTTTTTGCCCATTTTGCGTTGTTGAGCTACCATTGCGTGGCGTACTTCGGCAATCGCACTCACTTCACTGACCTGATTCGCAATGTAAAGTTTTCTGATTTCGTCTTCTACATTTAGTCCGTTTAGAAAAGTTTCATTTCGGCCATCATTGGGGTTTCTACGAAACTCAATCTGAATATTATCAAGTGCCTTTGCTACTTCTTTTTCGTTGGTAAGCGTTACCAAATGCTGATGAAAATAAAGGGTTACAGCCCGATACATTGCTCCTGTATCAATATAACTATACCCCAAACGTGCAGCTACTTTTTTGGCGGTCGTACTTTTGCCACAACTCGAATAGCCGTCAACGGCAATGGTAATCTTTTGCATGTAATCTGAATTTTTCTGCAAAGAAAATTCTAATTTGCCGAAGAAACAATGATAAAATGCAGGTTTGGGTCGAAAAACTAAATTTTGCAGCGAATCATTTTACAATTTGTAGAAGAATTATTGTTTCTTCGTAGGTATAAAAGTAGATACTAAAAAACGCCTTCGTTATGAGATACCTCTTGTCAGTTTTGTTGGTTGGGCTATTCAGCTTTCAGAAGCCAACACCGAAGCCCAATATCCTAATCATTTATGCCGATGATTTAGGTTACGGCGATGTGAGTGCTTATAAAAAAGGAACGCTACCAACACCCAACATAGATAAATTGGCCAATGGTGGAATCCGTTTTACGAATGGCTATGCAACTTCTGCCACTTGTACCCCAAGCCGATTTGCACTTCTCACGGGCAAGTATCCGTGGAAAACCGAAGGAACAAAAGTATTACCCGGCGATGCTCCATTATTGATAGATACGACCTCAATGACGCTTCCAAAAATGCTCAAAAAAGCAGGTTATCAAACGGGAGTTGTTGGCAAATGGCACTTAGGACTTGGCAATGGGGCGTTGGATTGGAATAAATCAATAACGTTTTCGCCCAATGATATTGGCTTCGATTATTCGTATATCATGGCCGCTACCAACGACCGAGTACCTACTGTTTTTGTAGAAAACCGAAAAGTTGTTGGGCTTGAAGCCACTGACCCGATTTATGTCAATTACAAACAAAACTTTGAAGGCGAACCAACTGCCATCTCAAACCCCGAGTTGATGACCAAACTAAAATGGCATTTTGGGCATAACTTTAGCGTTACGAATGGTGTTCCACGCATCGGGTATATGAAAGGCGGGAAGTCTGCACTGTGGGTTGATGAAGACATGGCCGATGTTTTTTTAGGAAGAGCAAAAGCATTTATTGATACTCACCAACCGAGCAAAACGGGTAAGCCGTTTTTCTTATATTATGCTTTGCACGAGCCACACGTGCCACGAGTTCCGCACGCTAGGTTTGTCGGAAAATCGGGTATGGGGCCTCGTGGCGATGCCATTTTAGAAGCCGATTGGTGTGTAGGTGAAATCATAAAAAAGTTAGAAAAAGATGGTTTGCTCGAAAACACACTCGTGATTTTTTCGAGCGATAACGGCCCTGTGCTTGATGACGGTTATTACGATGATGCCGCCGAAAAACTGGGGAATCATACGCCTGCGGGTGGACTTCGTGGCGGAAAATATAGTTTATACGAAGCAGGTACGAGAGTGCCTTTCATTACTTATTGGAAAGGTAAAATCAAACCTGCTGTATCGGATGCGATGCTTTGTCAGTTAGATTTTGCGTCATCGTTGGCTCAATTAGTTGGTGCTGAAAGTTATTCGACCGATAGCCAAAATTTGCTCGACGTAATGCTCGGAAAATCGAAGCAAGGGCGAACCAATTTAGTGCTTGAAGCATCGGGGAGATTGGCGTTCAGAGAAGGTAATTTTGTGATGATTCCACCGCATAAAGGCCCGGCGATATCGAAAGAAGAAGGGATAGAATTAGGAAATGCGTCCGAATATCAATTATATGATTTATCGAAAGATTTGGCTCAGAAAAATAATTTAGCGAAGCAGTTTCCGCAAAAAATTGAAGAAATGAAGGCTTCGATGAAAAAAATAGCAGGGAATAAAGTCAAATTTGATTAATTTTAAGGGAAAATATTGAAGTATTAAATTTGCTTGCCCAAATAATGAAGAAAATTATATCATTAGCTTTTGTTTTTCTGAGTACCTATGTTGTGTTTGGGCAGAGTAAAACCTTAATTTTTTATCCAGTTTCAAATTCGGCACCAGCAAAGGCACTTTGGGATGATGCCCAAACCAAAAAACGCTTGATTGATACTACGTCTAATCCTGCAAAAATTAACGAAGCGAACCTCAAAAATTATAATGCTGTAGTGTTTTTAAATACCTCAGTCAATGCTCTTAGTTTTCAGCAATCAGCCGAATTGCAGCGTTTTTTGCAAGCAGGAGGTGGTTTTGTGGGCGTGGGCGGTGCTATCGAAAAAAACTACAAATGGCTTTGGTATAATAAAATGATTGGTGGAGTTTTGGCTGAAAGTCAATTTCCCGATAAAGTTCAGCTAAGCCTCATTACAAATGCTTCGATTGGTAAGAGCGAACTGCCACCACTTTGGAAAATAGATGATAAACCTTTGGTAATGAGCAGTGTGCCTGTTAGATGCAAGCCAGTTTTGTTGGATGTTATGGGTAAAACTTGGGCGTGGTATTACACGACCGAAGAAGGTGGAAAAATGTTTTATACCGCTTTGGGCGGCGAACCTTCAGCTTTTCAGAATCCTAATTTGTTGGCTCATATTTGGTCGGGTATCGAAGAAGTTTCCTCTAAAAACTTACCTGATTACGCCAAAATTGCCGACACTGCTTTACCATCGGAGAGTAATTTTTTGAAAGTAACATTATCTGATAATTTAGAAAATCCATTGGCTTTGGCTACTTTGCCTACTCGAAACGTGGTTTGGGTTGAGCAAAATGGCAAAGTAAAGATTTTCAATGTTCAAAAACGCAAAACTAATCAAATTGGAAAAATTGATGCGACGAATCTGAAAGCCATCAAACTCGACCCCGAATTTGCTGAAAATGGTTACGTTTATACTTTTTCGGAAACTGCTGCCAATGAATATAAAATCGGACGAATGCAGCTCGTGGGCGATAGCGTAGCCACGATGAGCGATTTTTCGAGCCAGTCAACTACGCCTTTATCGAAAAATATTACTTACGAATTCGATAAATATGCGAGCGAGGCTTATCGTTTACCCAAATATTTCGCAGGAAAATCATTTAGATTCGATAACGAGCAGGGTTTTGTGGTAGAGACACTTGACGAAGATGGCAATGTAAAAAACGTCGAGCCGTTTTTATCAAATACTCGTTTCGAGTTTATAAAAGATATGGCTTTTGGAGCAGACGGCGAATTATATCTTTTGGAAAATAATCGACTGGTGAAGATTGATTATGCCGAGAAAAACCGAAAGCCAATTGCTGTGGCATCGGCTGATGTGTTATCGGGAAATGTACCTTTGAAAGTAAAGTTTTCATCAGAAGGTTCAGTTGATTTTGATACAAAAGATGGGTTGAGTTTCGAGTGGAGCATTATTGGTACTACTACCGTTAAAATCAAAGAGCAAAACCCCGAATACACATTTACAAAAGTAGGTAATTATGAAGTGAAACTTAAAGTGAGCGACACTCAAGGCGAAAGTGCCGAAACTTCATTGAAAATTCAAGTGAATAAAGCTGGTCCGAAGAAGAAATAAGGAAGAAATTATACAATGGTTATTTACTACCAAGAACGTCCAATTTGGACGTTCCTACGAGATTCATTTACTCGGAATCTCAATCACAAAACTTGTACTCAAAGCATCGTTTTCCACTTTACAATTGAGTTTTTCGCCTACCTGCTTGATAATCAGATATAATTTTAAGTGATTTTGTTGTTTTCTGATAATTTCTTCCACTTGCTTGAAAGCAAACAAGGGTTTTACCTGAATCGCCTCGGTCTTGATATTGGCTTCGATTTCCTGAAAAAACGTAAATTCTTCGCCAATTCTTTTCTTTTCCAGTTCGAGATAAAGCAGTATCGTTTCTATTTCTTGAGCGAGCGAAATACTTTTTTGTTTCGAGCTGTTGGAAAGAGTTTTCAGCAGATTTGTAAACTCGGTCAGATACTGAGCAGCTTCCATAGGGCTATGCAGCAAAATATATTGCTTGATAGAATTCAGATTTCCATATAAAAACTGTTGATTTCCCATGATACTTTCCAACTCATTGATTTTTTCTAAAAGGCCAGTTTCTTTTTTTTTCTTAAAGTAATTCAAAAGACTTAGCACTAATGCAGCTATAACCAAGAGCAAAATTACTCCGTACCAAAGCAAATCGGACGAGATTACTAAGGTGAGCGAGTAAATTGGTTGTATCATTCGAGCAGTTAAGGGCTATGTAATTCAATCAAATGTATAGTAGAAGGCACAACTATCTAAACTACATTTAGTATTTGGTTGGTTTTATCTGAAATTTGGTCGATTTGGGGAGAAATTTGGGAAACTATAAAAACAAAAAAAGATGCAGATTGTGGTTCTGCATCTATTCGTTTTTTTGCAATATTTTGTTTAAGCAGATAATTGAAAATGAATGAAGATAAGTCATTAATAATGAATGTTTTATATTGCTGTGGCCTGTCGACTATTGACCGTGGACTACTTATTTCATTTTTGCCAAAACTTCTTTCAATTCGGCCTCTTCCATTTCGCCTACACCACGCCAAACTTGACGGCCGTTTTTGATGATAACGTAAGTCGGAATCTCTTCAACCTTAAAAACCGAAGCAATATTATCGCTCTTTTCGGCATCAATTTTCAATAGTTTTACATTCTTATTTTGGTCGGCAATTCTATTCAAGATTGGATTCATTTTCTTACAAGGCCCGCACCACTCGGCATAAAAATCTATCAAAACAAGGCTATTTGATTTGACTACCCGGTCGAGGTTTTCGAGAGTAAAAGCTGCAATTGGCTGTGTGGTAGTATTATTTGAGGCATAAGGCTTGCTCGAAGACGTCCATTTGGCAAAGCCGCCAGCCATGTCATATACTTCCTTGTAGCCCAAATCTCGCAAAAATGCAGCCGCATCGGTGCTGCGTCTGCCCGAAAAGCAATACACAAACACGGGGCGAGTTTTATCCAGTTTGGTCTTTACAATATCTTCAAAATTATCATCATTGAAATTCAGATTAATGGCACGTTTGAGGTGGCCACGCATGTATTCTTCGGGTGTGCGTACATCTATCAACTGTGCAATACCAGTATTTTCTCGGAGTTTTGCCTCGAAATCATTGATAGATAGTAGATATTTATCTTTATTTTGGGCAAAAACATTGCTTGCAAAAAATAGAAAACTGATAATAAGAAAGCGTTTCATCTGATACAGAAATTGAATAAATTAATAACAAAGAAATAGCAAATTTCAAGCCAATTAAAAACCATTATTTGACGTATTCTCTTAAACGTTCGATGTCCTCTAATTCTTTTATTGAGCATTAGATTAGTGTTAGAATTATTGCTTTTTCAAGATTTGAGGCACTAAATTGTACTTTTTGTAGTTGTAATAATAAAGCAACAGATATTTCTACTGATTTTCGGATGGTATTTTTTATCGCCCGATGCTATTCTTTTTTTATTCCCAACGCAGCTTTGGGCTGATATATTCCATAAACTTAATGTAAAAATTATGAATTCATTTCTGAAAAAACTAATCATTGAGAGGGTTCTCAAACACAAAAACAGACACAAGGTTCTCGGCGAAACAAAATATACAAGATTCGAATTAGCCAAAGGTTTCAGAGAGCTTAAAATCGAAACAATTCGTTATCTAAAAGACTTTATTCTTATCTCACTCGGAATCGCTTCGGCCGCATTTGGGTTGGAGAGTTTCTTGATGCCCAATAGTTTTATCGATGGTGGAGCTACGGGTATTTCGCTACTCATTAGCGAGTTAAGTGGCGTTCCTCTTTGGATGCTTATCCTCATTATCAATATTCCTTTCATTATATTGGCCTATAATATAATTGGAAAAATCTTTGCTCTAAAAACCGCTTTAGCTATCGGACTTTTATCTGTTTGTATTGCCACGATTCACTTTCAAGAAGTGACCCACGATAAACTATTAGTAGCCGTTTTTGGTGGATTTTTCTTGGGTGCGGGTATTGGGCTTTCGGTAAGAGGCGGTGCCGTTATTGACGGAACAGAGGTTTTAGCAATTTTCTTGAGTCGAAAACTCGGTACAACCCTCGGTGATATTATCATCGGTATCAACATTATCATTTTCTCGGCAGCGGCTTATTTTCTTTCGGTCGAAGCCGCACTTTATTCGATGATAACTTATTTGGTTGCCTCAAAAACCCTCGATTTTTTCATTGAAGGTATCGAAGAATATACGGGCGTAACGATTATTTCACCACACAGCGAAGATATTCGCCAAATGATTGTCGAAACAATGGGACGTGGCGTAACCGTCTATTCGGGTAAAAGAGGCTTTGGTCGTGGTGGAGAATCGAAAGAACGAGACATAGTTTATACGGTTATAACTCGTTTGGAGTTGAACAAGCTAAAAACCGAAATCGAGAAAATCGACCCTAATTCGTTTGTTGTAATGAGCAGTGTAAAAGACACTAAAGGTGGTATGATAAAAAAACGCCCACTCGAACACTAATGTCTGTGGAGTGAAGTTCCACTTCGCCACAGAAATCAAAGAAATAGTTTTTAAGTGATTCAATACATCGTAATTTTGTAATCAGATAAGTCAAGAGATAAATATTATCGACAATTCTATGTAGCTAAAAAGTTGTCTGTAAGTTTATTATCTCATCGTGGACTTGTCGACCATTGACTGTGGACTAATCTCATTATTCATTTTACATTAATAAAGGATGTCAATCGACTTAAAAATAAAGCAACTCGCCAAAGACTATGCGGCCGAGGTAGTGGCCAATCGCCGTTATTTGCACACAAATCCTGAGTTGTCGTTTCAGGAATACAACACGGCCAAATTTGTGGCACAAAAACTCAAAGATATTGGCCTTACTCCGCAAGAAGGAGTGGCTAATACTGGAGTAGTTGCACTCATCGAAGGACGAAACCCCTCGAGTAAAGTTATTGGCTTGCGTGCCGATATGGATGCCTTACCGATTTTCGAGAAAAATGATGTTCCGTATAAATCACAAAACGAAGGTGTCATGCACGCCTGCGGACACGACGCTCATACATCATCATTACTCGGTACGGCAAAAATCTTGCATCAATTGAGAGATGAATTTGAAGGAACAGTAAAACTCGTATTTCAACCAGCCGAAGAAAAAGCACCGGGCGGAGCATCAATCATGATTAAAGAAGGTGTACTCGAAAATCCAGCACCCGCAAGTATGCTTGGGCAACACGTAGCACCCAATATTCCTGTCGGGAAAATCGGTTTCCGTGAAGGAATGTACATGGCCAGCACCGACGAGATCTATATGACTATCAAAGGTAAAGGCGGACACGGTGCCATGCCCGATCAACTCATTGACCCAGTTTTGATTGCCTCGCACGTGATTGTTTCGTTGCAGCAAATCATTTCTCGTAATCGTAAGCCGGCTAATCCTTCGGTGTTATCGTTTGGCCGATTCATTGCCGATGGTGTAACAAACGTAATACCGAATGAAGTAACGATTCAAGGAACGTTCCGTTGTATGGACGAAGAATGGCGAGAAGATGGTTTGCGTAGAATGAAGAAAATGGCCGAAGGAATTACCGAGGCAATGGGCGGTGTTTGTGATTTTGAAATCGTGAGGGGGTATCCATTCTTGAAAAACCATCCCGAGCTAACTCGCCGAATTAAGGCCGAAGCAACGGCCTACATGGGAGCCGAAAACATCATCGACCTTGACCTCTGGATGGCTGGCGAAGACTTTGCTTTCTACTCACAAGTAGTTGATTCATGCTTTTACAGACTCGGCACTCGCAACGAAGCTCGTGGAATAATCTCGGGAGTTCATACACCAACTTTTGATATTGATGAAGCCGCTCTCGAAATAGGCCCAGGGCTTATGTCGTGGCTTGCTGTTAGAGAGTTAGCTATGTAATTATAAATTTCACCAAAAAAAGCTATTTTTGTCCACTTACACCCAATATTCTACCACTTACTGGATTTAGATGATTAAAAGGTAATATGGCATTTTTTTTGTTTTCTACCCATTAGATAAGATTTATCTCTAAACTTTGTTTTTAGTTATTTCTTGAATGAATTTTGATAAAAAAAAAAGCCATTGTATGCGAAATTTAATGATTGTACTTCAAGTTCTTGGTGGGTTTACATTAGTGCCTTGGTTTATAATTGCGGGATTATCATTTATGGTATTTGATACGCCTAAGTCTATTCGGAAACTTTTTCCTTGGATTATATTGCTTACAATATTTTCCTATCCGTTTGTTCTAGCAGCGAGCTATTGGCGTGCTTGGTCGAGTGTATCAATAGGAAATTATACTACAGGATGTTTATGGAGTTGTTTACCAATTATTGTTTTCGCTATGGGTTACCTTCTTATCAACCAACAAACTGATTTATTAAACCGATATAAGAAAAATTAATCATTAGATTTATTGTAATACTTTAAAAGCCTGAAAGCCTTGTTGTTTTCAGGCTTTTAAATTTTATGACCAAAATATAAATTTAGTAAAATCTCAAAAACTATGGTTGTTTGAGTCCCTATTGATTAAGATGTTTGTTGCCTAAAGCTTACAAACAAAACTAGGTGTCTTACAAAACAAAAAAAGCCAATCCGAAGATTGACTTTTTGTACTTACTTATAAAAAGGTTACTCATTCTTTGCCGATGCTTTGGTGTCGTCTTTCTGGACCTCAACCGTCGAAATATTCATTGACGCACAGCCATTTTTAAGCACTTTCAAAACATATATATATTTACCCGCTGTTAGGCCACTCAAAGTTGCCACTTTTTCGTCGATTGTATTAATAAATGGCCCTTTCCAAGAATACAAAGCGTCGCTTCCTGCATCATGAGCTTCTAGTTTGGCAGTTTGTCCAACCTTAATTGTTGCGTTGTTAGCTATTGCTATCGGAATATTCTTCACCTCAACTTTGGCAGTATCAACAGATTTACAACCGTTTTTAGCAACACTCAAAAAGTAAGTATAATGCCCTACGGTTAAATTTTCTACGGTTATTTCGGGTGTATAGGCCGAAAAATCAGTAGGAGGGAGAGTCCAACGGTATGTAACTCCCGCTCCGGCATCTGCCGACGTCAGTTTAACGGGTTCTCCAAAACAAAATTGTCCACCAATTGCTATGGCTTTCGGTCTTTCTTTCACCATTAGCTTTACTTTGCCTATGGTAGTCGATCCATTTTTTTTGATAGTGAAATTATAAAAGCCTGCTTGAAAAGGCGTTATTTTTTCAAGTCTGATTTGTTGCGAAAGCGATGAAAACCCCGACGGCCCTTTCCAAGAATAAACAGCATCCTGCCCAAAATCGGGTGTAGATAGTACAATGCTGTTATTTTCACAGACATATACCGTTGAGGTTTTAGAATCTTCGGTATTTACAAATTTACGATAGTAAGGAACCGCTCTTCCTTCTTCGAACGAAAAAAACGACAAATCAGAGGTATCTTGCTCCATAATTACTGGCGAGTTTGATGCTAGTAATTTAGTCGGTTTTTCTATTTCTTTAAAAAAAGAATCGGTTTTTCGCTGGGCATATAAAGTGGTTTCATGCAATGCAATCGTAAAGGTTATCATACATAAGCAAAACGTTTTTTTGATAGCCATGACAAAATTTAGTGGTTATGGGAAATTTGACAATCGCACGCCTGTACTAAGAGTGTTTATAGCCCAAAATGGCATTCCGTGAGTAAGTACCGCTCGGATAATAGAAATTACATAAACACACTAATACAATCGAATCATGTTTAATGATTTTCAAAAACCATGCTAAAAATTAATTTAGAGAAAGTAAATTAGTAGATTAAATGAAAAAAAAGTGTATTTATTTGAAAATCAATAAGTTGTAAAGAAAAAAAACTTCACCATATTTATTTTGGTGAAGTTTTTTTGAAAACTTTTTGTGATAAAAATATACGATATGATTTAAAAATAAGCGTAATGTCAATAAAAGCTCTGTGATAAAGAAAGGTGTAGTTTTAGTTCTGAAAGTCGATAAATAAGATGATTATGAGTTTGTTATTATTTTCTTCGTTTTACTAAAAACGCCGAAAGTATCGGATCAAAACCTTGATTGATGTCGGCCTCAATAAAATCTATTTTGTATTGGCCACATTTGAGTTTCAGATTATGATAAAATTCTTTGATAGCAGCCTGATATTGTTCTTTTACTTGTGATGGCTGAGCTTTCACTTTTTCGCCGGTTTCCAAATCAATAAATTCGTAGGGGCGTTCTTCAAAGTTAAAATCTTCTTCGGTATTGCGGTCGGTCACATGGAAAAGCAATACTTCGTGCATATTATGGCGTAGGTGCTGCATGGCCGAAAATAGTCGGTCCGAATTATTAATATCATCGAACATATCACTGAATATAACCACCAACGAGCGTTTATGAATCTTCTCGGCAATCTCGTGTAGGGTTTCAACAACCGATGTTCTTTTTTGAGGTTTAGGTTTTTGCAGGAGCGATTCCAAATCCATAAAAATCTTATGAATATGCGACGGAGTAGATTTTACAGGAGTCTGAATCTCTATTTCATCTGAGAATGCCAGCAAACTTATGGCATCACGCTGTTTTTGAAGCATATAAGCCAATGCTCCTGCGGCCATCGTGCTAAACGTGATTTTACCATTAGATTTTTCGGGATAGTACATCGACGATGACGTATCAATCAAAATATGACAACGGAGATTGGTTTCTTCTTCGTAACGTTTTACGTACAGCCTGTCTGTTTTACCAAAAACTTTCCAGTCAATATAACGAGTACTTTCCCCCGTGTTATAGAGGCGATGCTCAGCAAATTCTACCGAAAATCCATGAAATGGTGATTTATGAAGACCCGTAATAAACCCTTCTACCAATTGCTTAGCCAAAAACTCGACATTGCCATATTCACGTATTTTCGCTAAATCTAACATAATTACAATTGTGGTTTTATAAGAAAGGTTTCTATTGTATGCAACATGAAAATCATAAACAATAATTTTGTAAATAGCTAAACTGCTGTTTATAAGCTTATTGCCTTACCGTAGACTTGTCGTCTATTGACCATTGACTACTTATCAACCTACTTTTTTTTCTTTTTTACACTCGATTTCGAACTTACTTTTTTCTTACTTTTTGTTACCGGCTTCTTTTTGGGTGTTTTTGCTGGTTTCTTTGGGGCAACAATCGGAGGCTTTATTACCGTAATTTTATCTTCTTCGGGCGGGCCTACTAGCTCCATTGAGTTTTCAATGATACTCTCTGGGCGAGAAATCATCGTTATACCATTATCACCCACAACCATCGCTTTTACTCTAGCAGTTCCACTGCCAAACATTTCGAGACGGGCGGCTGCCTCGTGCGAGACATCTAAAATTCTACTTCTACTAAAAGGACCTCTATCATTAACCCTAACAATACACCATTTATTGTTGGCCAAGTTAGTTACTTCAAGCATCGTACCAAAAGGTAAAGTCGGGTGGGCACAAGTTAGGTCTCCTTTTTTTAAAATTTCACCATTTGCGGTTTTTTTACCATAAAATTTAGTGCCGTAGTAAGATGCCATCCCAAAAGACTCTGAGCCTAAAACTGGGGCTTGACTAGATGAAAATAGGGGTTTTAATAAGCAAAAGAGGGAAAAAAATATAAAATTCTTCAATATCATTACTCACTGAAATTGGTTCCGAACTGCATAGTTACGAATTTTTTTGCAATGACCGAAACAAAAACAAATTTCGTTCTTCTATAAAAAACATAATGCAACATTGGTTTTGTTTCATTTGAAATGAAAATAATATTATTTTTATCTAAAAAACGGTATAAAAATTTTTCATAAAAATAATTAAATCATATATTTGAGATTCATTCTAAACTCTAAAACCTAAAAGGATTGTGGAAAGAGAAGACAGAGACAAAATTTACTCAAAGCGTGTAAGAGCGGGTAAACGTACTTACTTTTTCGATGTGAGAAGCACCCGTTCGAGCGATTACTACCTAACTATTACTGAAAGTCGTCGTTTTCAAAAAGATGGTGGATTTGTGTTCGAAAAGAGCAAAATGTTTGTGTACAAAGAAGATTTTAACAAATTTCTCGAAGCTCTTCAAGAAACCGTTGACCACATCAAGTCTGAATTAATGCCTGATTATGACTTCGACCAATTTAAGCATGATGAGCTTGTTGGTGGCCATAATGAAGTTATTGATGCCGACAATGATGATTACGCAAGTGGCGGTTCAGACCTAAAGTGGGACTAATCTCTCAGAAACAGTTTTCTGTGATTGAGTGAAAAACTCATTCACTCAAATATCTTTTTGAATACCTTATTTGTTGAGGTGTTTGGAAAGATATTTTTTTGTAAATAGTACCTCTGATTCATCTTGGCGTTCTTGATGGATATTCCTTAGTCTCTTTTTTTCAAATACCACAGATATATTTTCTCTCTACACTTAATTGCAATTTGATAATTGAAAATTAAGGGTTTTATCGTAATTTTGCACCCTCATTCTAATAAATAAACTAAACAAAGGATTTATCTGATTCTGGAAATTGAAAATTAGATAATCCGA
This sequence comes from Emticicia sp., assembly GCF_049241225.1. NCBI lineage: Bacteria > Pseudomonadati > Bacteroidota > Cytophagia > Cytophagales > Leadbetterellaceae > Emticicia > Emticicia sp. The sequence continues at coordinate 4,684 of NZ_JBMLRC010000323.1, read as the reverse complement.
AATACAAATATGGCTTTACAAGTCGGTATCGTAGGTTTGCCCAATGTTGGGAAATCGACACTTTTCAATGCAGTATCAAATAGTGCTAAGGCTCAGGCAAGCAACTATCGTTTTTGTACAATCGACCCAAATGTGGGCTTGGTTGATGTGCCAGATGAGCGTTTGAGTAAATTGGCTGAGCTTGTGAAACCAAATAAGATTGTGCCAACACAAATCGAAATCGTTGATATTGCAGGCTTGGTACGTGGAGCAAGTAAGGGCGAAGGTTTGGGAAATAAATTTCTGGGAAATATCCGTGAAGTAGATGCCATCATTCACGTAGTAAGATGTTTTGAAGACGAAAATATCTTACGAGAAGAAGGCGATATAAACCCAGTAAGCGATAAAGAAATCATTGATACTGAGCTTCAGTTGAAAGATTTGGATAGCGTAGAAAAGAAGCTACAAAAAATTGAGAAACAAGCCCGTGTGGGTGGCGATGCCAAAGCAAAAGCTGAGTTCGATGTTTTGAAGCGTTGCCAAGAATGGTTATTACAAGGAAAAAGCATTAGGTCATTAGGGCTTACGAAAGAAGAAATGCCTGCCATTGCCGATTTATTCTTGTTGTCGATCAAGCCCGTGCTTTATGTTGCCAACGTTGATGAAGCTTCGATGCACTCAGGCAATAAGTATTCGGAAGCATTGCAGAAAGTAGCTGATGCCGAAAAAGCTCAGATGATTGTTCTCAATAACTCAGTTGAGGCTCAAATCACCGAACTCGAAGACCCAGAAGATAAACTGATGTTTTTAGAAGAGTATGGTTTGGCTGAGCCAGGTCTTAATCGTTTGATTCGTTCGGCCTACACTTTACTTGATTTACGCACGTACTTTACGGCAGGTGTGCAGGAAGTAAGAGCATGGACAATCCAGCAAGGTTGGAAAGCCCCACAAGCAGCCAGTGTAATTCATACTGACTTCGAGAAAGGCTTCATCAAAGCCGAAGTTATTGCCTATGCAGATTTTATTAAGTATGGCTCAGAAGCCGCTTGTCGTGAGGCTGGCCGTTTACGTATCGAAGGAAAAGAATACGTTGTGGCAGATGGCGATGTAATGCACTTCAGATTTAATGTATAAAATTTGATTATATGCCCCGAATAAAGTGAAGGGTTCGGCCCTTCGCTTCATTCGGGATACTGATTGCAAACCTACCTTTTATCTGCAATCTTCAACATGGCAGGAGTGGGAATCAAATAGTTTGAGGTTCCCCAAAAACTTTCCTCAAATTTTCCACCTCTCGCAAAATTCTCGGTTGTTAATAATTCTTCTCCTGTCTGAATCGCCGACCGGTTTCCCATTTTCAAGCTCTCATTTGCCATAAATTGTACGGTCATTTTAGCTTCGGTAGCAAATTTTTTTTCAAGTTTATCTTCAAACTTTGCTTCGAATACCAATTTCGTATCCTGCAGTCGCCACAATTTCCCCATTGGTAAATACTGATTATAGCCTTTTACACTCTTACCTTCAATCTTTGTATTGTCAGTAATATTACCTTTAATCACACTCTTAATCCCTTCGGGAGTCATTTCATATTCAATCCTAACAATACATTGAGAATTTTGAGTTAAGTAAATTTTTCCATTTCTACCGGCTTTCACCCGCTTGCCGGTAGGCTTAAAACTAATCGAATAAACGAGGCTATCGCCAAAATATGTCATCAAAGAATCAACCTTAAAATCGTAATCATTGATACTTCCACGGTCTAGGTAGTCGGGTACACTCGTTTCAAGCGAGCGAGTTACGATAGCCGCTCCATTGCCAAAACCCCAACCGTTAAGCTTGGCGGTTTGACCAGTCCACTCATACTTCCGAGATTTGAGTAGCTTCATTTTTTCTGGCTCAATATCAACATTTTTTTGCCTGTGCGTACGTTCGATTCTGATGATACCCTCGTTTACCTTTACATAACCTAATTTATCCATCTCAATGGTTTCTAAGTAATAGCCCAGCTGATAATTAGGGTAAACTGGAAATGTTTTCTTAACGTTGGCAATGGCATCTTTGATAATAGTTTTTGGATCACCACCTTGTACTGCTGCTAATTCTTCGGCTGGCTCGAGTTCAATCACAACTGATGAATCAAAATCAGAGGCTTTTTTTGAGAAGCTTTTGTAGCCAATCACCCAGACCGTGACGGTTGAATCGAGATCAATTTTGGGGAAGAAAAATTTAAACTCACCAAGAGTGTTTGTCTGGCTTGAAAACCCTTTATTCGGAATACTTAAATACGCATGAGCAATTCCTTTTTGAGTATTTTTATCTATTATTTTTCCTTGGATCGAAGCGTATCCTTGACAAAAAACTATACTCGGAAGTAATAACAAGATTAAAAAGTAGTTAAATTTCATATATTTTGTTACAAATCTTTAATGATTAACGTCTTAATCTAAAAATATGCTCAAAAGTATTGCATCTTTTTTTATAGTTTACTTACATTTGAGAAAATTATTGATAGTTCCAAAATTTAAGTATCCGAGTATTTCACCAAAAATCAAAACCAATTAACGAAATGAAAAATTTGTTTTCACTATTATTTATGTGCTTTTTGAGTTTGGCTGTTTTGACCACAACAGCTCAAGACGACAAAAAAGGCTCTAAAGGCGGTTCGAAAGGAAAAGCAAAAACTGAAAAAGCTGAGAAAAAAGAAAAACCAGAAAAGAAAGAAAAGGCTGAAAAAACTGAAAAGAAAGAGAAGCCAGAAAAGAAAGAAAAAGCCGAAAAACCTGAGAAAAAAGAAAAAGCCGATAAAAAGAGCGACGCTAAAGAGAAAGCTACTGATAAAAAAGAAAAAGCAGCCGATAAAAAAGAAAAAGCTGCTGATAAGAAAGAAAAAGCTACTGAGAAAGTAGATAAGAAAGAGAAAAAAGCAGCTGATAAGGATAATACTATTAAGCCAGCTCCGAAGCCTAATACTAAAGATGATGGCAAAGAAGCAGATGCTGCTACAAAGAAAAAAGTTGCTGGTGCTGACAAGCAAATCGGTAAAGACGAAAAAGGCCGAACAATCTTCCAAGGCCCACGTGGTGGACAATACTACATCAATTCAAATGGTAATAAAACTTATTTGAAAGCTGATAGTAAATTGTGATAGTCTGCAGATAATTATCAATATTCCACAGAAAAGCCCCGATTCTACGAAGAATTGGGGCTTTTTGCATAATAATATAAATTGAATACTGACCGCTGCCTATTTCGGTCTAAATTCTTTCATTACTTCCTGATTACAAACCAAATACGGGCCTTCAATCAAATCAATGCAGTAGGGGATAGCAGGAAAAACAGCATCGAGGCATTGGCGAATAGCCTTTGGTTTTCCTGGAAGATTCACAATCAATGAATGATTGCGAATTCCTGCGGTTTGGCGTGATAGTATGGCTGTCGGTACGTATTTTAAACTTTCCTGACGCATCAATTCTCCAAAACCTGGCATCATTTTCTGACAAACCGCTTCGGTAGCTTCGGGCGTAACATCACGCAAGGCTGGGCCAGTTCCTCCCGTTGTAACGATTAGGCAACAGCCATGTACATCGGCCATTTCGATTAGCGTTTGTGAGATTAAATCCTGCTCGTCGGGAATAACTCGGTAAACAGTCTCAAATTCCGAAATCAAATATTCTTTTAATGTTTCTACAACCGCTTTTCCCGGAATATCTTCATAAATGCCCGCACTCGCACGGTCGGAGACATTGATAACACCTATTTTTATCATATTTTTACGAAAAGACCTGTAAGGTTTTGATATTCCTCACAGGTCTTATATATATACTTATTATTAATGAATTAAACTCCTTCTGCTACGACTTCTTTTACTTCTGGAACCATCGTTTTCAACAAACGTTCGATACCGTCTTTGAGTGTAACCGTTGATGACGGACAACCACTGCATGAGCCTTGAAGATAAACCTTTACTTGTCCAGAAATCTCATCGAACGAAGCAAAATTGATTGCTCCACCGTCAGATTCTACGGCAGGACGCACGTATTGGTCAAGTGTTGATTTAATTTTGGCAATAACCGCCGAATCGTTAGCGTCAATGATTAATGTGTTTTTATCAATGGTTTTTTGTGCAAAAACTGGGTTATTTTGCTCAAAGAATATCTTGATAAATTTCTTGATGTCATATACCACATCTTCCCATTCGGTTTCATCATCTTTCGTGATAGTGATGAAGTTTGAAGCAATAAAAATACGTCTCACGAAAGGAAACTGGAATAAATCACCAGCCAAAGGCGATGCTTTTGATTCGTCGATGGTCGAAGCCAGGGTTGGGTAATCGAATGTAAGACCTTCGGGAGCGAGCTCAAAGTTCAACACAAATTTCATAGAATTTGGGTTTGGACTAAGCTCAGTATAAATCATTGTTTGGCGTTGCAACATGAGTTTTTGAATTAAGAATTAAGAATGTAGAATTAAGAATGACTCTTTTCAGCCTACTTATCCTCTGTTTTTAACAAATATACAAATAAATAAGTTTGGTTTAGGCATAAAAAAACCTGCCACGAATGACAGGTTTTTTATTTTAAGAAAGTAGTCTATAAAAAAGTAACAGGCACAAAACCATTCTACATTCTACATTCTACATTCTTAATTGTGATTAAGCTTGTGCTTCAACACTTACGAATGATTTTCCGTCACGTCCTTTTTTGAA
>NZ_JBMLRC010000322.1:34831-56850 GCF_049241225.1 Emticicia sp. | reverse complement strand
AACTGAGGTTTTATTTATCAGAAACAGCAACTACATTTGTGGTTGCTGTTTTTTTTGAGTCTAAAAGTTTTTTTATTGAGTACAACCAATTGGATTTAATTTACATTTATACAGTAATCAGTTATTCAAAAATAGTTTATTCCTATTCAACTAAAACCATATTCATCAATTTATGTCACAATTTTACATCTATCGTTTAAATGTTATTTTTATTTTGTTATTTCTTGTGGGTTGTTCTAAATCTAAAGAACCAAAACCCATTATTATTGATGTTGCATTCCAGAAATACGTTGATATTTTTTTAGCTGAAGCCCAAAAAAGGAATATTGAATTTAATCTGGCTGATGATGGTATCACCGTACAATTTGGAAGCACACTTTTAAATGGAAAAGAATATGGAGGATTGAGTATTCCAACTACACGAACCATTAATATCAATAAAAACCTATGGGAAACTTCAAGTGAATTGGGGCGAGAATCTTTAATTCTGCACGAATTAGGGCATTTATTACTAAAAAGAATACATAAATCAACGGTATTAGGGAATAATGAGGCTCAGTCATTAATGGCTTCCATAGATGATAGTAACTTTAAATCATTGCCGATTTATCAAGGTTTCCGTAAGAAATATTATCTTGATGAGTTATTTACTCCTTCAACTCCAACTCCTGAATGGGCTAATTCTGAATTGATAAATACACCAGAGAGTACCTCTCCTAAAACATTAATTTATGAGCAAAATTTTGATAAAGCTATACAATTAGCTCCGAATTTAAGTTCTAATACTAACATTTCTTTTGATTTTTCCGACGGAAATATGAGTATTAAAAATACTTCTACATCAACTGAATATGCCTATGGAATCGGGAGTTTTCTGACAAATTTTACACCTACGATACTGAATAATTATGAAGTTACTTACCGTTTTAGAAATAAAGGTAATAAAGGTGCATCTCTTATTTGGGAACAAAATAACTTGGATGAAAATAGATATTTATTTGGAATTAAAATACCTGGAGCAACATTAATTAATGCTATTTCTGGCTATTTTTATGCTATCGTAAACGCTAATAGTGCTGGGGATTATAACATAATTTCGGTGCGTTATGAAAACTCAAATGTAAATGTATGGATAAATGGAAAGTTAATATTTAAAGGAAATGCAGTATCAACAGCTCCTAATGATGCTTGGAATTGCTTAATTCATTTGCCTACCGACTCAGCAATTGATGTCGATTACATTAAAGTTTATCGATTATAATAATATTTGACTAAATTTACGACATCATTATTTAAAGAAAATATTCAATACAGAATGTCGAAAAAAATAGAAAACCTTACACCACAACAAATCGTAAACGAACTCGATAAATATATAATCGGCCAAAGAGAAGCCAAACGAAATGTGGCGATTGCTCTCCGAAACCGTTGGAGAAGAATGAATGCTGCCGCCGATATGGTATCCGAAATCATTCCGAATAATATCTTGATGATTGGCTCGACTGGTGTTGGTAAAACCGAAATCGCTCGCCGATTAGCCAAAATTGCTGATGCTCCGTTCGTAAAAGTTGAAGCCTCAAAATTTACCGAAGTTGGCTACGTAGGTCGTGACTGCGAAAGTATGGTACGTGATTTGGTTGAGCAGTCGGTTAATATGGTAAAACTGGCCAAAAAGGAAACCGTAAAGGCTAAAGCATTGGAGCTTGTTGAAGACCAACTTCTTGATATTCTGATTCCGCCCGTGAAAGACCAAAAAGACACTGGCTTCGTGATTGAAGAACAAAAAAAAGAAATAGAAGATTATACCGAATCTTTATTGAACGAAAAAACCCGTGAGGCTTTCCGTGTAAAGCTACGTAATGGCGAGCTTGACCACCGTAAAGTAGAAATTGATGTGCAAACAGGAGGAATGCCCAACATCGGAGTAATGGGTGGCCCAATTGATGATATGTCGATGCTCAATATTCAGGAGATGTTGGGCGGAATGATGCCAAAAAGAGGAAAAAAACGCAAATTAACGATTGCCGAAGCCCGAAAAGTTTTGTTAGAAGAAGAAGCCTCAAAACTCATCGACATGGACGAAGTAAAAGAAGAAGCTATCTGGAAAGCTGAGAATTTGGGAATTATTTTTATTGATGAAATTGATAAAATAGCCAATAGTGGATCAAAATCGGGTGGGGGAGCTGACGTAAGCCGTGAGGGGGTTCAACGAGATTTGCTTCCGATTGTTGAGGGAAGTGCCGTAAATACCAAGCACGGAACCGTAAAAACCGACCACATTTTATTCGTAGCCGCTGGGGCATTTCACGTTTCAAAACCTTCTGATTTGATTCCCGAATTACAAGGCCGTTTTCCAATTAGAGTTGAGTTAGAAAGTCTGACCGAAGATAATTTCTATCAGATTCTGAAAGCACCTAAAAATGCCCTTACAAAACAATACATTGCCATGCTCGAAGCAGAAGGTGTAACGCTACTTTTTGATGACGAAGCCCTCCGTGAATTAGCAAGGATTGCGTTTGAAGCCAACAGCGAAGTTGAAAACATTGGAGCAAGAAGATTACAGACGGTTATGAGCCATCTGCTCAACGAAATTATGTTTGATGTGCCTGATAACATTGTCATGGATTCAACCATTACCATCACCAAAGAACTGGTTGCTCTCCGCCTCTCAGGATTGGTCAAAAACCGAGATTTAAGCCAGTATATTTTATAATTGTGGAACGAAGTTGCACATCGGTTAAATACAAAAAAGCGTGAAGGGAGACTTTCACGCTTTTATTGTATAGTGCAAGATAATAAAAGCTGAACGGATTAGTTATAATTAAAAAGAGTGTCAATTTTAAAGACTTCATTCCGAATAATTTAGGTAGATTGTTTTTATTTTCACTCATAAAACGAAAAAATATATAATTGGTTTTTTGTTTTAGTAATAGTTTTATTTCTGATTTAACTACTAAATTCACAAAATGAATAGCATATTGAAGTATTTGTGTTTTTTCTTACTTTTTTCATTTGTTGCTCAAGCACAGAAGCCTTTCCGTGTTAAAATACAATTCCCGAAAAACATCAACATTGAAAATGTGAAAATTGGATATGATAATGGTCAAGAACGAATAGGTGCCGACCCAAAATTCGTCGATAATCAAGCTACTATCTCGGGAATTTACTATTCAAAGTACTTAACACTTTGGATTTATGATGAGCTGAAAGATAATTTTATAAACTGGAATTATTTTTGGGTTGAGGGTACAGCCGCATCAATTTCATTTACAGAAACAAATTCTTCGCAGAATATCTTTAGAAAACATACCTTAAAAAATGTACAAGACCTCCGTGTGGTAGGACAAACTCATCAAAATTTTGTCCGTACGGAATATGCAGCATATAAAGATTTTTACGAGAAATATTTTAGTGAAAATTTCAAAGGAAAGTACACCGATTCCTTAGATAGTGTTTTCAATAGAATATTCATGAATCTAAACAATAAAGACATTACATTCATCAGAGAAAATGGACGACAATATTATGCTTTCGATTATTTCAGAAGGCATACTGCTACTCTCACAGCAATAAGCCCAGATACACTAGTATCAATTTTTGATAAGGCGTTTCCAAAAGCTTACAAAGAAAGTTTTGAAGGTAAAGAGTTGATTAAGTTTTTAAAAGGAAAAACTTTAAAGAAAAACTCTCAAGTTCCTGTTATTGAAAGCTTAGATTACTTTTCAAAAGAGAAGATAACTCTCATCAATAAAAAATATACGCTATTAGTTTTTTGGGCATCTTGGTGCAAGCCATGTATAGCCGAAATTCCTAAAATTAAGGAATTGTATAAACTTTATCAGGCTGATGATTTAAAAATAATTTATGTAACGCTTGATGAAGACTCAACTAAATTTATTGAAGCAGTAAAGAAATATGATTTAAGCTGGAGTCATGTTTATGGAGATAAAAACGTAATAAAGAGTTTCGGTGTACTTGGAATTCCGCAAGTATTTCTAATTGATAACACAGGAAAAATAGCTTATTCACGAGAAGAAGAAAAAGATTTTAAGTCTGAATTACCAGTTCTTGAAGCAATTTTAAAGAAAAAACTGTAAGTTGTTTTTACCAATGGTTGGAATTACATTTAAAAAAAACAAATCGGGCAAAGCAACTCTACAAAAACACAGGATTTGTAACAATAACCTATATAGGAAATTGAGTGTAGTACTTTACTCAAATCAATTAATATTCAATTGTTATGTCACTATTCTTTAAAAGAATTATTGTTTTGCTGCATTTAACTTCTGTTATAGCTATTGCTCAAAAACAGTTTTCTGTAAAAATTCAATTCCCAGAAAATATTGATAATAGTAGAATAAAAATACTTTACGATAATGGGAAAGAAGAAATCAACATCCAACCTAAATTTAGAGGAAATCAAATAGTCCTTTCAGGTAAGTATTATTCGAAATACGCAGATATTGTTATTGATTATTCGAGTGATACCTTAACATACCATAATACGTTTTGGGTGGCAAGTAAGCCTGCATTTTTAAGTCTTGTAACTGAGAAGGAAACACTAAGATGTGATAAGGCTGAAAATGTGTATGATATTATGCAAATGGGAGCGAGTGATTTTAATAAGTTTGTTGCAATCGAAGATAAAGATTTCTTTGAGTTCATTTTACGGAACAATACCAATATGAATGATTCTTTGGCTAAAATTGCTTATGCAAAAGGAAAAACTCTAAGCAATAAGAAATTAGAATTCATAAAAAACAATGGAAATTCATATTATTCCTTTTGGCTATTTAGAAAAGAAGCTGTTTTTGCAGATACAAGTGTCGATACTTTAATAAAAATATATAAAACAGTTTTTCCAGTTGATTTCATAAATAGTCAGGAGGGAACTGAAATTACAAAAATATTAACGGGGAGAAATCTAAAAAAAAAATCACAGGCTCCAGTCTTCATAGCAAAAGATATATCAGGCAAAACAATTTCATTAGAAAAATATAAGAATAAGTTTATACTACTTGCTTTTTGGGCTTCTTGGTGTGGTCCTTGCGTGGAAGAAATACCGACTATTAGTTTAATGAGGGAAAAGTATTCTACGGATAAATTTGAAATTATTTCTGTCACGCTTGATGATAATTTAACACAGTTTTCAGAAGCTATTAAAAAATACAATATGAATTGGAAACACATTTATGGTGATAAAGATTTGGTGAAGAAATATGGAGTTATTGGTATTCCAGAGATATATTTAATAGATAAAACAGGAAAAATAATTTATAAAAGAGAAGAAGAAAAAGATTTTACGCCCAAATTACCAATTCTTGAAGCAATTTTAAAGGAAAAACTGTAAGTTGTTTTTTCTAATGTTTGCAATTATAGTATAAAAACAATACAGGTCGATTACAGAAACTTTACTATAACATAAGATTTGCCACAATAACCTGTGTAGGAAATTAGGTTTAATATTCAAATTAATTAATATTCAACTGCTATGTCACTATTTCTCAAGAGAATTATTCTTTTGGTGCATTTAACTTCTGTTATAGCTATTGCTCAAAAACAGTTTTCTGTAAAAATTCAATTTCCCGCAAATCTTGATGCTGAAAATACTTATATTTATTATGATAATGGAATAGAGAAAGTAATAATTGATGTTCCTACACAAATAAATAGTAAACAAGTAAATATCACGGGTTTGTCATACGCCAAATATGTGTACCTATCGGTTCAATATACAACCAGAACTGAAGATTATCCAAATATGGGCTTCTTTATTTTGGGGAATAATGCAGAGATAAAATTTAAGTTTGATACGAAGGAAACAAATAAGCTTAGAGTTGATGAAATGAGTAATATTCAATCAATTGAAGAAGCGGGAGAGAATAAATTCAACTCATACATCGCCGATGAATACAACAATTTTGAAAACTTCAGACAACAATACAGAGGAAAGAAAATTAATGATTCACTAAACGCTATTCAATCTAGTCTAAGAAAGAAGTATATAGATAAGCAATTAGATTTCATTAGAAGTAATGCTAATTCTTATTACGCTTTTTCCTTATTTAGAAGAAGAATGGTATTTCTCGGAGTCTCACCCGATACGCTTATAAATCTATTTGATACCACTTTTTCTGATAGTCTTAAAATGAGTTTGGAAGGTGAACAGGTGATAAGATATCTCTACGGAAAAAGGTTAACTAAAAATTCGGGAGCACCTACATTTTTATTGAAAGATATAAAAAACCAACCAATTTCATTAGAGAAATACAGAAATAAATTTGTCTTGTTAGTTTTTTGGGCCTCTTGGTGTGGTCCTTGTATTCAAGAAATTCCAGTGATTCAGAAAATTAGAGAGCAATATCCTGAAAGTAAATTGGAGATAATTTCTCTTTCTAGTGATACCAATGAAAATGCTTATTTAAAAGCACTAAAGAAATTCAATATGCCTTGGATACATGCATATCTAACTGATGAAGTATCAAAAAAGTACGGAATTAATGGAATTCCTGAACTTTTTTTGATAGATAAAAATGGTATATTGATTTATAAAATGCAAGAAGAAAAAGATAGTTCTCTTGAAAATTTAACGAAGATACTGGTGGAGCGGTTATAAGTTTTTGGTCTATCAGAGTCTTATATAATTCTGTTGTATAGTTTTATGTTTTAGGTATATGAATGCCCTACGTTACGATACTTTTTCTATTCCTCTGGCTCCTCATCATTTACAATAAAAGCGTGAAAGTCTCCCTTCACGCTTTTATTGTTATCTGTAAATAATCTTATTTCGATACTACCTTAATATCAGCACCATTACTTGCACCATTTACACCAATTGCGTCAATTCTTGTCTCTACGATTCCTTTGCTAAGTAATTTCTTTTTGATGGCAAATGCTCTTTTTACAGCCATTGTTTTGTTGTCCATACCCACTGCATTATTAGAGTGTCCTTGTAGCTGAATCTGCATCTTTGGATATTTGGTCATCAAATCGGCCAATTCATCAATAATCAAATCTGATTCAGAATCAAGTGCCTGCGAACCTTTCACAAAAGCTACATTTGCCATCGGGAAAATCTGTCCAACTGGTTTTGATTTATCAGCTAAATACGCATTCAAACCTTCTCCAAACGTACTATATTGTTCGGTTGTAGTTAATGATGGTGTAGTAGCAGCTACTTTAGCTGTGTCTTTTATCGATACAGAATCAACGATTGGTTTAGTAATTGTGTCAGGCTGAATGGCCGTAGAATCAACCACCAATTCTTCGCCCGTATTCTCCGATTGCGATGGTTTGTAAAAATTCATATACCAATAAATTCCACCTGCAATGGCCGCTACACCGAGTAAACCAATCAATAATGTTTTAATCGGAACAGGAGAGCTACTTGTTTCTTCTTCTTCGTAGCTTGCTGGAGCAACGCCTTTAGAGGCAGATGTATCGTCAGTTGAGACTGTGTTTTTTCCTTTGATAGAAGAAACTGGCTTGCCCGATACTGCTTTCTTGGCCGTAACAAATTTAGGTGAAAGTAATTCCTGCAAACCTAATTGCGGAATCATCTTTTCTAATAAATCTTCGGGTACCAGCTTGAAGAGTGGTTCGTGGTGATCGCTCAAAAACGTAATCAAACCATCAACATCTAATTTGTTTGTGTCGATTTCTTTACTAACTGCATCAATGAGCAAAGGTGCAGCAAGGCTCGAATACATCGTCGAAGAATTTTTCTTGATACCTGCGTAGATACCAATCATGCTCACCAACGGACTTTTATATGCAGGGAAAATTTGACTGATAAGGCCATCGCCAACTTTCAAGATATTATCGAGTTTATCTTTTTTATTCAGATAAGACATCACATCTCCAATTAGCTCGCCACCTTGATTGCCCTTTTGAATTTGATTGAAAAGCATACTCACACTCATCATACTACTCGTACGACGAACCAACCCCGCTACTAATGTATAAAAAATACCGTCTAACGCTTTTCGTGTTTTTTCTGGCTCTTCTTCAGAAAGTTTGGCAATCTTTGATACCACTTCATCAGTCAGAGCCTCGTTCAACGTATCAAATAAGTTCATAAGTTTATTTTTATTTTAAATAATTGGCAATTGTTTCCTGCAAAATTTATAATTTGGTGCAAAACAACACAAAAGTACGGATTTTTGATAGAAATTTCACACCTTTTTATTGATATTCCTATTTTAGTAAATTTATTTTTCACTCACTAAGTAGATAGGTAAATTGCGTAAATATTTGATAGTCAATTAATAACTTAGAAATCAATTATAAAAAAACACAATATAAATATATCTATCGACCAGAGTCAATCATTAGTTGACTGATAAAATTGTACCATAAATTATGCCTAAGCAAGAAAACGAAAATTTACGTAGCCAAGATTGGTTTGGAAAAGAAGGAAAAGACGGATTTATCTACCGAAGTTGGATAAAAAATCAGGGCTACCCTGCTCATCAATTTAAAGGAAAACCAGTTATTGGTATTTGTAATACATGGTCAGAGGTCACGCCTTGTAACGGGCATTTTAGAGAATTGGCTCAAGTAGTAAAAAATGGAGTATATGAAGCAGGTGGCTTTCCGTTAGAATTTCCGGTGATGTCGTTGGGTGAAACTATCATTCGACCAACTGCCATGCTCTACCGAAATTTGGCTGCCATGACCGTTGAAGAAAGTATCAGAGGAAATCCGTTCGATGCGATTGTATTACTTACAGGTTGTGATAAAACAACCCCTTCGCTCGTGATGGGTGCTGCCAGCTGTGACCTTCCAACGATTGTTGTACCGGGTGGACCGATGCTTAATGGACGTTTTCAAGGAAAAGCCATCGGTTCTGGTACTGATGTTTGGCGTTTTGCCGATGACTTGAAAACTGGCAAAATGACCCCCGAAGAATTTGAAGAAGCCGAATCATGTATGAGCCGAAGTATCGGGCATTGCTCTACAATGGGAACGGCCTCTACAATGGCCGTAATGGTTGAATCGTTGGGGCTTACATTACCTGGGGCATCGGCTATTCCAGCAGCCGACTCTCGCAAAAAAGTATTAGCTCACATGTCTGGTATGCGAGCCGTAGAAATGGCACGTGAGAATCTGACACTTTCAAAAGTGCTTACTCGTGAAGCCTTCGAGAACGCCATCATGATGAATGCCGCAGTGGGTGGTTCAACCAACTTGGTGCTTCACTTATTGGCAATCGCTGGGCGTATCGGAGTTGATGTAAACCTCGAAGATTTTGATAAAATAGGTAGTAAAATGCCATTTCTATTGAACTTGATGCCATCGGGCAAATACCTCATGGAAGACTTTTATTATGCGGGTGGTTTGCCTGCCGTAATCAAAGAAATGGAAAAACACTTGCACCGTGATGCTATTACAGTAAATGGTAAAAGTTTGGTAGAAAACTCGAAAGGAGCAAAAATATGGAATGAAGACGTGATTGCCAGAGTAGATAAACCGATTTTACACGAAGGAGGAATTGCGGTGGTGAAAGGAAATCTTTGCGAAAACGGAGCCGTTATCAAGCCTTCGGCTGCATCGCCGCACCTCATGCAGCACCGTGGTAAAGCAGTGGTTTTTGAAACAATTGAAGATTATCATGCTCGAATTGATGACCCAAATCTTGAAATCGACGAGACTTCGGTGATGGTTCTGAAAAACGTTGGCCCAAAAGGCTACCCAGGAATGCCCGAAGTAGGGAATATGCAGTTACCAAAGAAATTGCTCGAAAAAGGAATTACGGACATGGTGCGTATCTCAGATGCTCGTATGAGTGGAACGGCCTACGGAACGGTATTTCTACACGCATCACCTGAGTCGGCAGTTGGTGGAACGCTCGGATTGGTGCAAAATGGCGATGAAATTGAAGTAGATGTGCCTAATCGTAAGATTCATTTACACGTATCTGACGAAGAACTGGCCGAACGCCGCAAAAACTGGACTCCGATTGATTTAGGGTATGACCGTGGTTATACTCAGATGTATATCAACACAGTTATGCAGGCCGATAAAGGGGCTGATTTAGACTTTTTAGTCGGAAAATCTGGCCACGAAGTAAAGCGAGAATCGCACTAATATTGCTCAAACGACGAAATACTTTAGGTGCTTTTCAAATTCGAAGAGCACCTTTTTCAATAAGGTGATCAACGAATCTATCTATGAATTTCAATATACTATATGTTAGTGCAATTTCGGTTGCTCTAATAGGAGAGTGTTATGCTTACGATTTAGTTGATGAACAACAGGCTGCACTATGGAGTAATAATTTAAGAATCATATCGTGCATTTTGATGGGGATATGGTTCTATAAATTACAAAGCTACGAATTTAGATTTCGGCAAAAATTTTTTACTCTAAGTCTGCTTTTGCCAATTCTAGTTTCACTTTCTACTTATTTAATACCCGAACCACAGGCTATTATTGTAAATCTCGGCGTGAACATATCTATCTTCATTATCTGGATATATTACTTTCATCAATTGGGAGCTAAAATTTGTTTCCAAGATTCAGATAATAATTTTAAGAAAATCATTCCTGCTTTTTTATTCTTTCCTTTACTTTTTTATTTTTTTAGCTTATACGAATCCCTTACAAGAATTTATTCGATTATAGTTTTTATCTATGTTATAATCTTCTCATACACGGGTATTTTGGCAGTTTTCATTCCCTTGACCGATAAACGACGTATGTATGTTATCTTTGGATTTTCTTTGCTGGTTATGGCCAATATCATGAATGCTTACCACACATTTTTAGAAAAGCTTTTTTGGGCATATCCTGTAATTAGGATAATAGCAGTTGCCTCGAAATGTATGTTTATCTATGGTATAGCCCAATGTAGTATTAAAAATTTGAGTTCAAATAAAGTTGCAGCAGATGTCTAAATTTAATATTTATAGTTCGTCGGCAGGGTCAGGAAAAACCTACACCCTCACCCGCGAATATCTCAAACTTGCACTAGGTAGCGATAAAGCTTATTATTATAAACGTATTTTAGCGATAACTTTTACCAATGATGCTGCTTCTGAAATGAAGGAGCGAATCTTGGCAGCATTGAAAGAGATATCCGATACTCAAAATTTTAATGAAAAATCGAGGTTTTGGGGCATGTTTCTTGAAATTGCCAACGAACTAAAACTACCCAACGAAACCCTTCAATATCGTGCGGCCGAGGTTTTCAAACACATTATACAAGAATACTCCGATTTCGCCGTAAAAACAATTGATAGTTTTGTTAATCAATTGGTCAATGCCTTTACCGAAGATTTGGGTTTGCCCTACAATTACGAAATCGTACTTGATTCAAAAACTGTAATGACAGAGGCCGTTGAGCGTTTAATTGAGAAAGCTGGCCTCGACGAACACCAAGATGTGACCCGAATTTTGGAGCATTTTGTTGAAGAAAAGGTATCTGATGGAAAAACATGGAATTTCGTAACCGAAGAACTGGCCGATTTCGGAAATCACCTCATCAATGACCAATTCTATTCGTCGCTTATCAAACTCGATACGCTCGACCCAAAAGATTTTTGGCTTATTTCAAATAACATCTATACTTATCTGCAATGGGTCGAAGACGCCATCAAAACAATGGCCGAAAAAGCTATTCAATTTATTGAAAATCAAGGACTTAGTGTCGATGATTTTACGCAAAAAGCCAAAGGAATTGGTGGCTATTTTTATAATATGCGTGATGATTTTGAAGATGAGTATTTCAGAAAAAGAGATAAATCTCCGAATTCGTATCAATGGGCAGCCATCAACGAAGATAAATGGTATAGTGCCAAAACCCCAACACCAATAAAAGTAGCCATTGATTCAATTAAGGAAGATTTAACCGCAATTTTTAATGAATTGCAAGAATTTAAAGCTCAGCATTTGCCAAAATACGCCTTGTTTTCGATGATTAAACCAAACCTTCGGAAGCTCTCGCTTTTGAAGAAAATCAAGGCCGAATTTGATACTGTTTTAGAAGATAAAAACCAAGTTTTTATATCAGAATTTAACCGTAAAATACTGCAAATTATTTTATCCGAACCCGTACCGTTTATTTACGAACGCATCGGCGAACGATACAATCATTTGTTGGTCGATGAGTTTCAGGATACTTCGGATATGCAATTCTATAATTTGCTACCGCTCATCGAAAACTCTCTGGCCAATAATCACTTCAATCTAATCGTGGGCGATGCCAAGCAGGCAATTTATCGCTGGCGTGGCGGAAAAATGGACCTAATTGTGCATTTATTCAATAATAAAATTGAAAAGTTATTGGAAAATCCGCTCATGCAAGACTTTCAGATTGAGCAATTCCTGACAGTTTCCAATTATATTAGTCCGCAAAACCTGACCACAAATTACCGCAGCAGCCAAGAAGTGATTGATTTTAACAATCGTTTTTTTGCATCAGCCATGCGAGAATACGAAAATATTTTTCCGTTTTTGAAAGAAGTTTACGCTGATTTTTTTCAAAAAACGCCCGAAAATGCTAAAACTGGTGGCCATGTTCAGATTGAATTTTTAGATTACGTAAAAGGCGAAAATCTGATGCTGGGCCGCACGGTTGAGTTAATTCAGCAAGTGCTTGATGAAGGCTATTCGATGGGCGATATTGCAATTTTATGTCGGAAAAACAAAGAATCGGCCGAAATCGCTAATTTCTTGACCGAAGCCAATTATAAAATTATTTCTCGTGATTCGCTTTTGCTCAAAAACTCGCCAATCGTTAGGCTTTTGGTGGCTTTTATGCGAGTGGTTAATCAACCCGATAATCGTCTGGCAAAGTCTGAGGTGGCGTATTTGTTTTATCAGACAATTCTCGGACAAATACCTGATAATAAGGCCAATGATCTGATTGCCGAGGCGGTAGATGCTGCTCAAATTGCCGATTTTTATCTGCTTTTTGCCCAGCATGGTTTTACCCTCGATTCAATCAATCTCAACAAAGCTGGTATTTACGAATTGGCCGAAAAAATTATTCATGTTTTCCAACTTTTCGAACGCACCGACCGCAAATCTTATCTTTTCAGATTCTTGGATGTAGTGCTGAATTATAGCTTGAAAGAAAGTAATCATTTACAAGATTTCCTGAAGTTTTGGGATGAGAAAAAAGATAGTTCGGCACTTTCGGTCAAATCTCCTGCCGAGCAAGATGCTATTACTATCACAACCGTTCACCGCTCAAAAGGACTTGAGTACCCGGTCGTTATTATTCCGTATGCACAGTGGGAAACCGAACCCAATAATTATTCAGAATTGTGGGCCAATTTAGAAATACTTGACTACGAGGAACTTAGCATCGAAAAAGAGGGCGAAACCAAAAAGCTTCTGTCGGCTCCTGTGAAGATAAACAGTAAGATGACAATGACTCATTTGGGTGGACAATATGTTAAAGAATTTGAGGCGATTTTTCTCGAAAATCTCAATATGCTTTATGTGGCGTTTACCAGAGCGGTCGATAAACTTTTTGTAATTTCGGGCAAAAATCATCACCAACGAGTGCAAGGAGTGGGCGGATTGATGCTTGGTTTTTTACAGTCGGAGGGATTATACCAACCCGACCAAAATGTTTACGAAATCAGTCAAGGGCGTTTCATAAAAAAAGAGAAACCCAAACCCGAAGAGCCAGAAACGATTTTCTTGCCAAAAGTGATCAGCGAAGACCGCAGTGATAAGCTGCGTTTACGACGCATTTCTGAGAAAATTTTTGACCCCGAAACGCTTGATAAAACCAAAGACCGAGTAAATAAACTACATGAAGCATTTGTAAAGATAAAATCTCGAAAAGACATTCAGAAAGCGATTCAATTGCTTGAATATGAGGGAGTTATCAGCCCGAAGGAAAGCGATGAAATCATAGAATCGGTTGAAAAAATTATTGCATTGCCCGAACTCAAAGCACTTTTTGAAGAAGGCTTGCAAGTGGATAACCAGCGAGAAATATTGCTCAATGGAGCAGATGCCCAATGCCCCGACCGAGTAGTAGTGAAAGACGGAATTGTGCATATCATTGACTATAAAACAGGCACAAGCAAAGACCAAAATAAACACGAACGCAACGCCCGACAAGTGCGTAATTATGGAAAACTTTACCGCCAAATGGGCTATGAGAATATAGAACTGATGCTGGTTTATTTAGAAACAAATGAGGTTGTGCGGGTGGCGTAATTGAAGGCTAAACGTGTGTTTTGTCCTGACATAGGTTTACACGAAATAATGTAAACAAATGGCAAGAACCAAAACAAACAATGGGTCAGTGTTTTTTACAAGCTACGATGAAATGTGGAATGATACCTAACAATTACTAAATGTATTGTTCCGAATGAAACTTAATTTGTCTTAATCTAAACGACCGTCGATTAAAAACGATGGCTATAAAATGAATCGAGCCGATGGTTTTGTGTTATGTCATTATTAATGTTTAGTAGTTTTTGTTCTTTTGTATTAATCTAATTTGTTTCAACCCAATGTTTGGATAGACTATGTTTTGGGCCTAAGTCAATGATTTTACAGAGAATTAATGGACTTATATATAGCTACTTAGCGTTTTATAGATTTATCGGTTGCATACATTCTATTACTCAAAAGTTGAAAAAGATTCGATAAAAATTTTATTTTTGTAAAAAAAACTATCAATTTTTCAACTCAAACCAATCATGAAAAAAATCTATTTCCTATTATTTGTAGCATTGGCCGCTTGCCAATCGAAGAAAACTGAAACTACAAATGCTGATTCAGTTACTGTAAGTACCGATACTGTTGCTACCGCTACCAAACCAATTACAGAAGAAACGCTGTGCTATGAATTCAGATTTAAGAAAGACGTAACATCAGTAAAATTGGTAATGAAAGGCGACTCGGTAACGGGTGAAATGAGTGAACTTATATGGGAAAAAGATAGTGCAACTGGCACACTAAAAGGTAAAAAAGTAGGCAATGACTTAATTGTTGATTACGATTACGTGATTGAAGGCAGCAACCAAGTTGAAGAAAGAATTTTGAGAATAGATGGCGATAAACTACTCGTGATGAGCGGAGAACTGACAGAAGACAAAAACGGTAAACTAAAAATGAAAGACCCCGCAAAAGCTACGGTTTCGGAGACTTTGGTGAAGGTGAAATGTCAGTAAATTAGAATAAAATTTTTTATGGATGTAACGACTTAATCTGAATAAGAACCCCAACGGGGTGGAAGGATTATAGCTCAATATTGATAAAAATTATAAAATCCCGACGGGATGGTATTATTCTAATCTTAATAATGCCATCCTCGCTTCGGCTGTCCGACTCGGGATTTTTAATTATAAGGATGTTTTGTATTCTAAAGTCATATCATCCCTTCGGGATTTATTTCAATACTTATTTTTACCCAAACAAATTACTTGATAAATATCTATCGCCACGGTCGCAGCAGATGAAGACAATTACGCCCGATTCTAACTCTTGGGCTAATCTGATGGCTGCTGCTGCTGCTCCACCCGAACTCATTCCCGAAAAAATCCCCTCGGTTTTGGCCAGTTTTTGTGCCATTTCGGTGGCTTCGGCTTCGGCAATATCCATTACTCTATCTACTCGACTTGGGTCGAAAATCTTTGGTAGGTATTCTGTTGGCCAGCGTCTAATTCCCGGAATCGACGAACCTTCGGTTGGCTGACAACCCACAATCTGAATGGCTGGATTTACTTCTTTCAAAAACATCGAAGTTCCCATAATCGTACCAGTTGTTCCCATCGAACTCACAAAGTGCGTTACTTTTTGGTCGGTATCTCGCCAAATTTCGGGGCCAGTCGATTTATAATGAGCTAAATAATTGTCAGGATTAGCAAATTGGTCGAGCATAAAATACTGGCCAGTTTTGGCTTGTGCTTCGGCGTAATCTCGGCATTTTTCGATATTTTCGAGTAGTACAACTTTTGCTCCGAATGCTTCCATCGTAAGCGTTCGCTCACGAGTAGAGTTGGCAGGCATTATCAACTCAATTTCTAAATCAAACAGTCGGGCAATCATTGCCAAGGCAATTCCAGTATTTCCACTTGTTGCCTCAATGAGTTTCATGCCTTTTTTAATATCGCCACGCTCAACCGCACTTCTAATCATATTCAGAGCGGGGCGGTCTTTCACACTTCCCGCAGGGTTATTGCCTTCGAGTTTGCCGTATATCTTTACGTTGGGATTCGGATTGAGTTTTGTTAATTCTACAAGTGGTGTATTTCCTACGAGGTCAATGATAGTCATAATATTAATGAGTGAATGAGTGAATGATAGCATGAATGAATAATTTTATTCTATCATTCACTCATGCTATCATTCACAATTGATTTTTATTCCATTACACGTTCCACAACCTTAATTTCCGGTTTGTGATAAACCGTTGAGTATGAAGGTACTGACTTCGTGAGCCAAACGTTTCCGCCGATAATTGAGTGTTCGCCAATGACGGTGTTTCCGCCCAAAATTGTCGCTCCCGAATAAATCACTACATTGTTTTCTACTGTTGGGTGGCGTTTGGTATTGGCCAGTGTTTTCTCTACACTCAATGCTCCGAGCGTAACGCCTTGATAAAGTTTTACGTGCTTGCCAATGATACAGCTTTCACCGATAACAATTCCTGTGCCGTGGTCAATGAAAAAATATTCGTCGATTTGAGCGGCAGGATGAATATCAATTCCTGTTTTTGAGTGGGCATATTCAGTCAAGATTCTTGGCAGAAGTGGAATCTCTAATTTGTGCAATTCGTGGGCAATTCTGTAAAACGTAATGGCATAAAAACCCGGGTAAGCACGCACCACCTCAAATTCACTTTTGGCTGCGGGGTCACCTTCGATAATCGCCTGAATATCAGTCTTTAGTGTTCGATATATTTCTGGAATACTCGCAAAAAAAGCGTTTGCTTCGTTTTCTGGATTACAACTTTTACATTGGTAGGTCGAAATCAGAATATTTCGTAACTCCAATTCGAGGTTTTTAAATTGAATCTCAATTTCTTCTTCTGAGCGGAAATACTCTTTGGTTTGCTCAGGAAACAACAACCGAATAATGCGTAATGCCCAAGCCGCAATTTCTTTGGTTGGTGGCACTGGTTCGGCTTGCTGGTGTTTGTCGAAGATATGTTGGAAAAATTCTTTGTTCATGAGACTCTTCTTTAAAATTGTTAGAAAGATAACACCTAAAATTATACCACCGTTCAACACCCCAACAAATTTATTTGACGAATGCAACTTTTTGACATACAAATTTGCTCAAAATAAAAGACACTGCAATGGCTGAGCAGTGTCTTTTATGAATCAAAAATGCTATTTTACAGAATTATATTTACACTAAAAGTGCCGCTGGCAGTCATTTTTTTACCCGAAGTTCCAATCGCATTTCCGTCGAAACTAAATTTTCCTTCTACTAATTTATTATCAGTAAACTTCGTAATTTCTAAAGTGCCAGTGCTTGGCGAATAAAAAGTGCCATCGTGCTGGAAAGTAAATACGCCCGTCGAGCTTTTCAAGTCATAGATTTTTCCTGCCTTTATATCAGCTTTATTGAGTAGAATCGTATAGCCGCTTTTGTCTTTATTGGCCTCGATGGTCACTACTCCGAGCAGCGTTACGGCCGTTGGGGTTCCTAAATTCACGTTCGTTCCGTTGGCAATTAGTGTTGCCGAACCCGAAGGAACAATTTCTTCTTTAAGTTTTTTGAAACATGAACTCACGAAGAGTGTCAGTACTAACAAAACTAAAATTCTTGGGGTGTTTTTCATTGTTGTTTGTGCTAAATTGTTTTGGGTATTGTGTTCAGAATTTACACCTTGTAAACTTTCACAGACATTATACGTTCAACTGATTTTTTTATTATATTTTGGTGCTATTTTCGATACAAATTATTTATAATCAATTTTTTTGGCTTAAATTGCCCATCTATTAAATTCAATTAAATTTTTTAAAAAATACCCATTAGGGAAGAAAAAGTATATTGATGGAAAACAACAATTCACGCCGAAAAGCTATGAAAAAAATCGTAGAGGGAGCTGCCGCTGTAGCCCTTACTGGAGCAGTTGCTTCTCGCCTCGAAGCTGCCGATACTATCATGGGAGCAGCCCTCAAAGGACGCATAAATCACTCAGTTTGCCGTTGGTGCTACGACTCAATCGATCTTGATGCTCTTTGTCGAGCTGCAAAAAATATAGGTTTGCAATCAATCGAATTATTGACTGTTGAGGAATTTGAAACTGTAAAAAAACATGACCTTACTTGTGCGATGGTTTCGGGAATCGGCAAAGATTATGGTATAACCAAAGGCTGGAACAAAAAAGAAAACCACGATGGACTCGAAGAATGGTATAAGTATCTGATTGATGAAACATCGAAAGCTGGTTTCAAGAATTTGATATGTTTTTCGGGAAATCGTGAGAAAAAGTTGAACGATGAAGACGGCCTGAAAAATTGTGCCAGAGGTTTGAAGAAAATCATGAAATATGCCGAAAAGAAAAAGGTGACAATCGTGATGGAATTGCTGAATAGCCGAGTTGACCACGCAGATTATATGTGCGACCACACCGATTGGGGCGTTGAACTTTGCAAAAGCATTGATTCGGATAATTTTAAGTTGCTCTACGATATTTACCACATGCAAATCATGGAGGGCGACATCATTCGTCGAATCCGTGATAATCATAAATATATTGCTCACTATCACACTGGCGGTGTACCTGGTCGCCACGAGATTGACGAAACGCAAGAGATTTATTATCCTGCTATCATGAGTGCCATTGCCGAAACGGGTTTCAAAGGTTTTGTTGCCCAAGAATTCATTCCGATTCGTGCCGATAAACTGGCTTCTCTGAAACAAGGTGTAAATATCTGTGATATTTAGTTGCGAATGAATTTTTGTAGGCACGTCCAATTTGGACGTGCCTACGGGTAAACTTTTAACACTTAATTATGAAACTTTGGCAAAAAATCTCTCTCGGAATAGTTGCTATTATCATTGTTTTTATAGGAAAAACACTCTACAACGCTGGTGTTTTTACGACTGTCGAACCTCATTTCAATGGTACTGTAACCGAGATTGATGGTTTTGGTGGGGCAGAAGATATAACATTCGATAAAGCTACCGGACTGGCCCTTATTTCTTCAAATGATTTTAGTGATGACTCGAAAAATGGGGCGATTTTTCTGCTAAATACCAAAGAAAATACACCTAAGCCAATCAAACTTACCGAAAAAGTTACTTTCGACTTTCATCCACATGGTATCAGTTTGTATCGCACACTTGAGGGTGCAAAAAGACTTTTCGTAATCAATCATCGAAAAAAAGGCGATTACGTAGAGGTTTTTGATTTTACTGATTCTACGCTTGTGCATCTCGAAAGTATCACGAGTTCGCTCTTTGTGAGTCCAAATGATATTGTGGCGGTGGGCGAACATACGTTTTACTTGACCAACGACCACGACGAAGAAAAATCAGATTGGCGAAGTAAAAAAGATTTACTGCAAATTGCCATGGGAAATGTATGTTATTACGATGGGCAAAGAGCAAAAGTTGTAGCCGATGGTTTTTTGTATGCCAATGGAATCAATATCAGTCTTGATGGTAAAAAACTTTTTGTTGCTGCCACTTCTGGGCGAAAAATTAGGGTTTTTGACCGTGATTTGACTACGGGAAAACTCACAGAATCAGACGAAATTACAATCAACGGGGCGGATAATATTGAGATTGACGAATACGGCAATCTTTGGGTAGGCTGCCATCCAAAATTGCTTTCTTATTTGGCTCATTCAAAAGACCGAAGCAAGCCTTCTCCTTCCGAAATCATCAAAATCAATTATCAATCTAAAGAATATTATACCCTCGAAAGTACTTATCTCAACGATGGCACGCCCGTTTCGGGGTCGAGTGTGGGGGCAGTTTTTGGCGATAAACTACTGATAGGCACAGTGTTTGGAAATAAAGTGTTGCTTTGTACGCTAAAAAAATGATGATATTCATTGGTTCAACCAAAATCGTGATTTAGCTTTGCGTCATGAATTTAATATCAAACAGTAAACGAGGCTTGGCAGTTTTTCTGCTATTGCTCACCAGTGTTCGCATACTGGTAGTGCCTGTGGTTTATCTTGATTTTGAATTGAACAAGGAATACATCATCAAAAATCTCTGCGAAAATCGCTTTAAGCCAGAGCTGCAATGTAATGGTAAATGTTATTTGGCCAAACAACTCCATAAAGTAGCCGAAGACAAAGCCAGCAAAGAAGCCGACCGCCAAGAGCAAAGTTTCAAGAAGCTTCTCGAAGAAACCTTCCACCACGAAAACTTTGTGTTTTCGCCGACTTTTGAAAGTGTGATTCTCAGCGTTCAAAACAATTTTTCTTACAAGACGAGCCACTATTCTACGCTCACTACTTCTCTTTTTCGTCCACCCTGTTTGGGCTGATATTCCTTTCTTCGTTTTGCATCGAACTTCCAAAGTTATTAGCTGACTTTGCGAGCTTGTGTATGCGTTTTCTTACGCTTAACTATTTTTATTAACACTCTTTTACGGAATTCTGGCGAGTTCCTACTTCTTGGTGTTTGCCTGTAAGTTGCTTATAGTCAATCGCTCAAACTTCTGTGGACAAACCGCAGATGCTTATCAATTTATGTTTAATTATATCTAAAAAATGAAAAATATATCTAAATTATTCTTAGCAATCTTCGCAACTGTAGCCATTATTTCTTGCCAAAAAGAGGAGGAAATCGGGCCAAATGATAAAAATTCGGTGATTCTTGAGTTTGATAATCGTATCGGCGACCAAAAACTTGTTTTGGGTGCAACCAAAGCGAAAAATGCTGCTGGTGAGGAATTTACAGTTACAAAACTTAACTATTTTGTATCGAATATTGCTCTGAAAAAAGAAAATGGTGAAGTCGTAAAATTTCCAGACCAATATTTTTTGGTGCGTCAATCAGATGCTAATTCTTTGAACATTACTTTGAAAGATGTACCTGCTGCCAACTATACTGGTCTCACATACACAATCGGTGTTGATAGCTTGAAATCTATCTCTGATGTGAGCCAACGCACTGGCGTACTCGACCCCGCTTCGTATGGCTCAGATAATATGTATTGGTCGTGGAACTCAGGCTATATTTTCTTCAAGATGGAAGGAACCTCGCCGGCAATTCCTGCAAATATGATGGGCATGACCGAATATCAATTCCATATTGGCGGTTTTGGGGGGCGTACAGCCAAAACACCAAATAATCTTAAAACGCTCAATTTTACTTTTTCGGCCGCAACTGTCAGAAAAGATATTGCACCTGCTATTCATATCATCAATGATGTAAATAAAGTTTTCAGTGCAAAAAATCAGATTAGTATTGCAAAAACATTCATGGTTCATGCTCCTGCGGCGGGTGGTGTTATTGCCGAAAACTATGCTCAAAGTTTCATCGTTGACCACGTTCATAACGATAAAGACTAATGAGAAAAAACTTTAAAGTCTTTATTGTCAGTCTTGTAGTTTTCTTGGGTGCTGCTTGTTCGAGCATCACCCAAGAAGCTAAACCCGAAGAATTGTTTGCCGTTCCCGCTAATTTTCCAAATCCTGTCTATGATTTTGCAAAAAATCCCGTAACTAAAAGTGGTTTTGAATTAGGCCGAGAGTTGTTCTATGAGGGCGATTTATCGAGAGATGGAACAATTTCTTGTGCCGAATGCCACAGCCAAGCATCGGGTTTTACGCATCATGGGCATGATGTAAGTCACGGAATTGATGATTTGAGAGGAATTAGAAATGCCCCACCGATTCAGAATATGGCTTTTCAGAAAGAATTTTTCTGGGATGGGGGTGTGTTTGATTTAGATTTATTTTCGATTGCACCGATAGAAAATCCAGTAGAAATGGACGAAAAATTGGGGAATGTACTCGAAAAACTACGTAAAAAAGAAAAATATGCTACGCTTTTTCAGAAAGCCTACGGTAGTAAAGAAATCACAACCGAGCGTTTTTTGAAAGCACTTTCGCAGTTTATGAATGCAT
>NZ_JBMLRC010000322.1:0-34731 GCF_049241225.1 Emticicia sp. | reverse complement strand
AAAGAAATCACAACCGAGCGTTTTTTGAAAGCACTTTCGCAGTTTATGAATGCATTGGTTTCGGCCAACTCTCGCTACGATAAATATGTCAGAAAAGAAGTAGGAGGAACTTTGACCGAAGAAGAACTGGCAGGAATGGAGATTTTCAAACAAAAATGTGCTTCGTGCCATTCGGGTGAGCTTTTCACCGACCAAAGTTATCGAAATAATGGGCTGGCGGTGTATAATATCGAAGATACTGGACGTGCCAGAATCACACAGAATGAAAAAGATAATTATAAGTTCAAAGTTCCAAGCCTCAGAAATGTAGCTATTACGGGGCCTTACATGCACGATGGCCGTTTTTATACACTCGAAGCGGTGCTAAGACACTATAATGAGTCAGTTTTGGATGTGCCAACGCTCGACCCATCGCTCAAAAATGGACAGAAATTGGGCATACAAATCACCGCCGACGAACAAAAAAAGCTAATAGCTTTCTTGAAAACTTTGACCGACAATGAGTTTTTGAAAAACAAAAGATTTGCCGCACCGTAAAAATGTAGCACAAGTTTCCGACTTGTGATTGAATTATAAAATCGTATAAATGTACAAGTCAGAGACTTGTGCTACAATCAAAAAATGAAAAAAAAGATATTTATTGTACTGATAATCAGTAGCTTATCGGCTTCTGCCTGCGATTTATGTGGCTGTGCAAATGGAAGCTCATTTGTTGGACTTTTGCCTCGTTCGGGCAGCCAGTTTGTGGGTCTGCGGTATCGTTTACGTAGCTTCGATTCGCACCTCAATAGCCAGATGCTCAAAACTAAAGAAGATTACCAAACGCTCGAAGTTTGGGGACGTTTTTATCCAATCAAAAACTTGCAAGTATTGGCATATTTGCCTTATAACGATAACCAACAAACCTTACTTTATTCTGGTACAAAAGAAAGGAAAAAAGGCCTGGGCGATGCAACAGTTTTGGCACATTATAATGTAATCAATACATTTCTTGACTCAACCAATACCAGCGGTATATATCATAATTTGATGATTGGTGGAGGGGTAAAACTCCCAACTGGTAAGTTTGAATATGGTTATGGTGGCGAAGCCGTAAACCCCAATTTTCAGTTGGGTACGGGTAGTACTGATTTTTTGTTGAGTGCTATTCATACAGTTCGTTACAAAAAGTTTGGTGTAAACACCGAAGTAGGAGGGAGGATTTCGACCAAAAGTAATCTGTTTTATAAATTTGGCAATCGATTAAGTGCTTCATTGACAGCTTTTTATACAAAAACCTTCGGGCATCTTTCTATCATGCCTAATTTAGGTTCGTCGTTTGATTATGGTTTTAAGGACCGCAAAGAAGGCGTGCTAAATTCCCAAACAGGAGGCTACACTTTGCTCGGTAGCCTCGGAATACAAGCTTATTACAAAGCTTTTACGGCTGGATTTATTTTTCAAGAACCACTCGCCCAAAACTTAGGTGGTGGCGAACTCAAAACTCGACCCCAATCTACTGTTTTTCTGACATTAGGCTTTTAAGTATTCTTGTGTAGATAAAAAAAATATTATTTGTCTATTTGATAGATAAAAACTCTATTTTATTTAAAATATGTAGATTATATATCTGTATATTGCAAGTAGTTATTATCTTTGAGCGTTCTTTCAATAAAAAGCGTTTTTGGTTATTACTGATGAAGTAGTATTAAAAAGGAATCGTGTGAGAATCACGAGCTGACGTGCAACCGTATTGAGGTTTTACCTCTAAGTCGGGATACTTGCCAATTACGTATAGACAAAATGCTTTCACGAATAAGGCATTGGTCAGGCATATTTCTCTTGTTCGCTCATGAGCTACAAGTGCTATTCCTTGCTATCTTAGTGTGAAAGCATACCGTTAGGAAACGAACAATTGGTTTTTAAAAAACTCATTTGTTTCACTCAAACTCTTTAACAGTATGCTAAAAAACAACCTCGGTTTCCCACGCATCGGAAGCCATCGACAACTCAAAAAAGCCTGTGAGTCCTACTGGTCGGGCAAAATCTCACTTTCTGAATTACTTGAAGTTGGGAAAAAAATCAGAGTCGAAAACTGGAAATTACAACAAGAACTGGGCATTGACCTAATTCCGAGTAATGATTTTTCGTTCTACGATCACGTTTTAGATCACAGCCTAATGTTTGGTGTAATTCCTCAACGTTTTGAAGTGCTAAAGCATTTACCAGAAGTCGACCAATATTTTGCCATGGCCAGAGGCTATCAACAAAACGGTTTCGACCTCAAAGCAATGGAAATGACCAAGTGGTTTGATACCAACTATCATTACATCGTCCCGGAATTTACCCGTTTTCAAACTTTCAAACTCAACGCCGATAAAATTATTAGCGAGTTTCGAGAAGCAAAAAATGTCGGAATCATTGCAAAACCAGTCATTATTGGGCCTGTGAGTTATCTTTTGCTTGGCAAAGAAAAAGAGGAGGGATTTGACAAACTTTCTTTACTCGACCGACTTCTCCCCGTTTATTGTGATTTAATTGCCCGCCTCGTTAGAGAAGGTGCAGAGTGGATTCAGTTCGACGAGCCATTCTTGGCTTTGGATATCAGTTATCAAACAAAAGACGCTTTAAGAGTCGTTTATCAAACCATTCGCAAAGAATTTCCTGCACTCAAAATTTTAGTGGCTACTTATTTTGATGGCTTGCAGGATAATTTTCTTGCGGCTTTGAATCTTCCGATTTGTGCATTACATATCGATTTAGTCAGATGCCCTGAGCAGTTAGATGAAATTTTACCCAAAATTCCTAAAGATTTTACATTATCACTTGGCCTAATTGACGGTCGGAATATCTGGAAAACTGACTATCAAAAAGTTATTCCTATCGTTGAAAAAGTAATAAAAACTTTAGGTTCGCATAGAGTGATGCTTGCTCCATCGTGTTCGCTCATTCATTCGCCGTGTAACTTAGAAAACGAAACGAAGATATCGGCCGAAATACAAGATTGGTTGGCTTTTGCTCAACAAAAACTCATCGAAATAGCCGAAATATATGAAGTCGTTGTGCATAAAAAAGCAGAATATGTTACTAAAAATGAAGCGTCGATTCAACGAAGACAAACTTCTCCTTTGATTCATAAATTACACGTAAAAAATAGAGTAAATGCAGTTAAACCTACTGATTTAGAGAGAAAAAGCCCATTTTTGGAACGTCAAAGTCTACAAAAAAGTGTTTTGAATTTGCCGCTTTTCCCGACTACAACCATTGGTTCATTTCCACAGACTGACGAAATCCGTGCCATTCGAGCAAAATTTAAAAAAGGCGAGATTTCGGTAGCTCAATACGACGAGTTCATTAAACTACATACACAAAAAGTGGTAGCTTGGCAAGAAGAATTAGGTTTCGATGTGTTGGTTCATGGCGAGTTCGAACGCAATGACATGGTTGAATATTTTGGCGAACTCCTCAGCGGTTTTGTCTTTTCCGAAAACGGTTGGGTGCAGAGTTATGGCTCTCGATGCGTGAAACCACCTATTATTTTTGGTGATATCGAACGAAAAACTGCGATGACAGTAGAATGGAGCAGCTACGCACAGTCGCTGACCCAAAAGCCCATGAAAGGGATGCTCACTGGGCCAATTACGATTTTGCAATGGTCGTTTGTGAGAGATGACCAGCCACGTAGCACAACCATGATGCAAATTGCTTGGGCAATTCGTGACGAAGTTGTTGATTTAGAGAAAGCCGACATCAAAATCATTCAAATTGATGAGGCTGCTTTGCGTGAGGGGCTTCCGTTGCGTCAAGCCAAACGAGCGGAGTATCTTAAAAATGCCATTGATGCATTTAAAATTTCGGCCTCGGGTGTGCAAGACCAAACGCAGATTCATACCCACATGTGTTATTCTGAATTTAATGATATTATTGAGAATATTGCCGAAATGGATGCCGATGTGATTACGATTGAAACCTCCCGCTCTCAGATGGAATTGCTCGAAGCATTTGCTAAATTCAATTATCCTAACGAAATTGGGCCGGGCGTTTATGATATTCATAGTCCAAGAGTTCCGAGTGTGGAAGAAATGGAGGTTTTATTGCTAAAGGCAATAGAGGTTTTACCAGCCGAAAATTTGTGGGTAAACCCCGATTGTGGGCTGAAAACCCGCAAATGGCCCGAAACCGAACAAGCACTTATAAATATGATTGAGGCGGCTCACCGCGTTAGAGAGCGTGTGACTGAATTTGCTTAAATTTCAACTGGTTTGGTTACATTTGTAGCCAAACCTAATTTTTAAAAATAAATACATGGATTTTGTTTCGGGATTATCACGACAAAAAAAAACAAGTGCAAACATACCTTTGCACAGCTGGGGAATAGCTCACCCATTATTGCAAAAGCAAGTGGATATTGCCGAAGACTTGAAAAAAATTGCTGCCATGAAAAAGCAGTTTTCTTGGCAAGTTGACTTGCCTTTTCGAGATTATTTAGCCGAAAACTACTCAATAATTATCACGAATTTAGAACGAGAAATTATTTGGATAAGTTATAATTTTGTGAAATTAACTGGTTATTCAGAAGAAGAATTGATCGGAAATCGACCGATGATGCTACAAGGAGAAAAAACAGATGAAAAAAGTAGAAAGAAGATTCGTGAAAATTTACAAAAATTTGAATCACTAAAAGCGAAGGTTGTCAATTATCGTAAAAACGGCGAATTGTATAATTGTAATATCGAAATATTTCCTTTGATGAATGATAAGGGCAATTTTTGCCATTTCTTAGCACTCGAAAAAGAAATCTGTTGAGCAAATGAAAATACAACAATCATGCAGACAAAGCCACCGAAAAAAGCATTGATGAATTGGTCTGGCGGAAAAGATTCGGCTCTTTCGCTTTATCAGATATTACAAAATAAAAACCTTGATGTTCGGTATTTGCTCACGACCGTCAACGATGCTTTCGGGCGGATATCAATGCACGGTGTACGTGAGGAATTGCTCGATAAGCAAGCTGAAAATATTGGTCTTGAATTAGTGAAAGTTCGTCTTTCAGAGACCGTTTCAATGGAAGAATATCATGCCCAAATGGAATCGGTGCTTAGGCCAATGGCCCTAAAAGGCATTAAATATTCTATTTTTGGTGATATTTTCTTAGAAGATTTACGTAAGCATCGAGAAGAACGTTTGACCATGCTTGGTATGAAAGGTGTTTTTCCAATCTGGAAACGGTCATCGCTCGAAATTTTGACTGAGTTTTGGGATTTAGGCTTTAAAACCATCGTGGTGAGTGTCAACGGAAATGTGCTGGATAAATCTTTTTGCGGTAGAGTTCTCGACCGAGATTTTATCAAAGAACTCCCCACCAATATTGATCCCTGCGGCGAAAACGGCGAATTTCACACGTTTGTTTATGAAGCACCTTATTTCAAACAAGCAATTGATATTGAAATTGGTGAAACTGTCGATAAAACGTATATTTTTAAAGATGCCGAAGGAAAAGAACATATTTCTACTTACTATTTCACCGATTTATTGCCAAAATGAGCAAACACGCCCCCGATAGCTGCCCACGCTGTGGCAATATTTTTACATGTAAGGCAAATAATGCAAGCCAGTGCGACTGCCAAAATATTAGCCTTACATTTGATGAAACCCAGTATATCCGAGAAATAACGGTTTGGGATTTTGATGGAGCGTGTTTGTGCGTAGCTTGCCTTCGAGAACTTCAACAAGAGTTTCAGTCAAAAGACTACTCACCTAAAACTTCCCAACCATCGGCTTGAGGGTCGTATTTGGCAAATTCGCCCGAATCGGCTAATTCAGATGCCATTATGCCTATTTCAAAAGCATCATCGAAGCTCGAACGCAAATATAAAGCGTTGGAAGTCAGGATGGCTCTCATGCCTTCAAAATTGTCGTTTTTGAAAGTAATGCCTCTTTTATCTTCTTTCGATATTTCAAAATTTTGCTCTAAAAGACGCTCTTTTAAAACCTGAAGTTGTTTTTCAGTAAACGGAATCAGATTTTTATCATTGTCGAAAAAATCCTCCGATTCGGCCTCCATTTCGGCCAGCATTGTTTGGGCTGTATAAACTTGAATATTATAACTCATCGTATGTTATTTTTACTACATTCTACATTTTTTTTATTGAAATAATTCATAATTATAAAAAACTATTGAATTGATAGTATTTTATAATTTTAGTTTAATGTGAATTCGGGATTAACGTGAATCGAATTTGCTCCAGAGGGGCTTAATATTGGTAGAAAATAATGACCCAAAATACCTTTAAGCCCCATCGGGGCGAAATATTTCGCCCCGATGGGGCTTGGGAAGGGATGAAAGCATATTTTTCTACCAATATTTAACTTCTTCGGAGTAACCAATAATTTATAACTAATTAGTTATAAATGTTTTATGGTTTTTTGTAATCCCGAGCTCACGTTATTTAGAATTTACTTCCCAGCGTTCTCTAAATTATCAATGTTGAATATATTTGTTCGCTCTTCCTTTTTCTTTATTCCAAAATTGTACCTGAAATTAATACCCACCCTACGTGTGTCTGATTTTCTGAAGCCATTCGCCGAAATATTTCCCTGATTTAGTATAAAACGATTGTTATTTGTAAAGAAAATGTCATTGATTGATAAAGTTGCCATTAGTTTTTGTTTCAAAAACTGTCGATTTACCGTCAGATTTAGATTGCCAAAATTACTTAATTCGTAAAATTGTTGTTGTCCTTTAAGTTGAAGTTGGCCACTTAATGTTACCGATGAAAGCTTATCAAGTTTTAATTGATGTTGCATGAAAAATCGCCAACTGCCTCTATCAAAATTTAAAGGGCGGTTTTCATATAAACCTTCATATTTATTCCTACTATACTGAGTTACTACAACAAAAAAATATTTTTTGCCAGGAGGAATCGCCCCAATTAGTCGAAAGTAAGATTCTTGATTTTTGCCAAGATTGTCATAAGTTCTTACCGAAATACTAGGATTCTGTGCATCTTGATAAACAACATTTGTAAAAATATCTTGGGTATAATTTCGGCCATAGGCAAAAATCGGCATTCCTCGAACACTAATATTTGCTTCATAGTTTTGTGTAAATTGAGGCGTTAGCGTTGGATTACCTGTTTCATAGAGGTATTGGTCAATAAATTTGGGAAAAGGATTAAGATACTCGTATACTGGCCGAGTAATCGAACGGCGATAAACCAAATAACTTCGAAGTTCATATCCAGCTATTTTGGCTATTTTTCTACTCAAATAAATGTAAGGAAAGAAATCAGTTCGTTTAATTCTGAAAGTTGTGTCTTTGGGAATTCGTTGATGACCATTCATGTTGGTAGTTTCTACCCGTGTACCTATCTTCAAAATAAATTCTTTTATGCCTTTAGAAGCCTGAAGATAAGCAGCATTGATGTTTTCGCTATAATCAAAGGTATTGGTTCTAAATTTATCATCAGTAAGTTTATTGGCAATCAATTGATAAAAAGCTGTGGTATTTTTGAAAGTTAGACTCGAAGTTTTTAAACCTGTTTCAAAACTTAAATTATGGGGAAATTTATATGCTAGATCGATTTGTCCAGCGAAGTTCTGTCTGATAGACTCAATATCTCCATTGCCAATAATTGCTTGTCTCAGCGGTTTTAAAAACTGTGTATTATAGTTTTGAGAAATGTTGTTACCAAAATAATTATACGAAAAATCACTTGTAAGCTCAGATCCAATTGAATCAATTTTGTATTTAGTAGATATGCCTTGGTTGATAGAAAAAGTTTGGACATTATTGGCAACATTATTCAAGTTATCGCTAAATAATTCGTTGTTACTTAGCTTTTTTATGACATTCTCGTTTTCAGATGAATTTTGGCTATTTCCGTAGCTTCCTCGTCCATCAATATTTAATTCCCATTTTTTGTTTAATTCAAATCCTAATCCATAGCCAGAGTATATAATTTGAGCGGGACTCGTTGAATATGATTCTTGAGATAAAACCGAATCAAGCGAGAAGTTACGTATAGTTTCAACTTGATCGTAAGTGTTTCGGTTCGTAATGTTTAAGTTAAAATATGAGGTTTTTGTACCATCATTATTATTGATATTAAAACCACCAAACTGATTGCCCAATCGCCCTTGATTCATACCCAAATTTACACTACCGGTTAAGCCAATTTTTACACCCTTTTTCAATACAACATTTACCACACCGCCGGCACCACTTGCATCAAATTTAGCCGATGGTGTTCGCATGATTTCAATCTTTTCTATACTGTTGGGAGGTAAACTTTTTAGCATTGAGGCAATGTCGTTTGCACTCATTTTTTGCTGACGACCATTGATAAAAATCGTAGCAGGTGTTGAGCTACTGATATAAATATTTCCGTCTTGGTCAAGAAAAAGCCCGGGTGTTTTTTCAATAACTTCATATCCACTTGTACTTGAATTGGCCAGTGGTTCTGGATCAACAATTGTTTTGTCGTCTTCCTGCCGCATGAGTGGCTTTTGGGCAACTACCGAAACCCCAGCAAGTACATTCGCGTCAGTTTCCATAGAAAACTTAAAAATTGTCTGTGTGGGGCTGACATTGATGCCTTTTTCCAAGTTTTTATAACCAATTGACGACATTCTGACAATGTATTGGGCTGGCATCACGGTAAAGCTCACAAATCCTGAAGTATCAGCAATGGCATTCAGAACCCTTGTCGAGTCATTTCTATTAATCAACTTCACGGTTGTTCCGATTAACGGTTTTTTTTCTTTATCAACAATCTGTATATTCAAAGAAATGTTCTGTGAAAAAGCCAATTTCGAGCTAAAAAGTAGCGTGAGAAGTAGTATAGTTATTCTCATAGTTTTAAAAAGAGTGTGTTTCTGAAATAATATGTTTGAGTGTTTGTAACTGATGTTACGCATTTTTATAAAATCCGTAGGATTGTCTTATTGAGTAGCCGTCGATTTTTACCGAGGGTAAAACGATGTGTATAGCTTTTAGACTTCCATCCGAACGACCCATATAATGAATGTACCGTTCAATTGGTCCGAAATAACAATAAAATTAAACAGATAATATTTTTTGTACCGAGCGTCGGTCGCTACGGAGTTGCCCAGAGTTTAATGAAACACGGAGTTTTACAGAGTTTTTCTATTTTTCTTGGTGTACTTCCGTGTCGTACTTCATGTAGCTCTGTGGCAAAATATTGTCAATCAAATTGTTCTTTCTACATAATTTTTACTACTGTCGATTAAGATCGAGGGCAGCAAAATGAATCGAGCCGATTGCTTTGCCTAGCATCATTTATAAAATACTCCTCAACAATTCAACGCTTTTCTGAACGCCAGATTTTGGGTCTTCTTTTCCCTCAAATTCAATCGATATATAGCCTTTATAATTTACTTTTTTTAGAATATCAACAATGCGTTTGTAGTCCAAATCGAGTGTGTACCATTCGCCACCACCATAGTAAGTTTTAGCTTGTACGAAGCTAGTTTGTGGGGCAATTTTCTCCAATTTATCATAAGGATTTTCCAAAAAATTGCCCGTATCCATCAATAGCCCCAACCAAGGTGAATCAATAGCATTTTTAATGCGAAGCATTCCTTCAGGAGTTGAGCCAAGTCCCCAATGGTTTTCGAGAGCTAGCAAAATGCCGCATTCTTCGGCTTTTTTCATGCATTGCTGAATACTATCAATGCACCATTTAAAAGCTTCATCTTCGGTGTAGCCTTCAATGGCAGGTTCGATGCCACGTTTGGCCATAAAATCATCGAATGACTTGATCGTTCCCCAACGACCAGTATTCAAACGCATACACGGAATCCCCATTTTGTAGGCTAACTCAATGCAGTGAATGGTGTGGTCGATGTGTTGTTTCAAAACAGCTTTATCGGGCGAAACAAAACCTTGATGAATCGACAAACAAGTCATAGCAATTCCATTCACAAAAGCGTGCTTTTTTAGTTTTTGCAGATAGGCATTATCTTCGCTATCCATTTGTCGGTGCAGCACATCAATGCCGTCGAGTCCTAGTTTGGCTGCTTCATCAATTACTTTTTCAATCGGAAATTTATCACCTTTAAAATGCCAATACGAATAACTCGACACGCTGAGTTTTATTCGGCTGGCGGTTTTTGTGGTTGGTTGTTGTGGTTCTGCAAAAACAGGATTAGCAAAAGCCGCTGCACCTGCCAAAGGGGCTGTTTTTAGAAATGAGCGTCGAGTGTTGTTCATAGTTTTATAGAGTTGAATTTTACCACGGAGGCACAGACGGTTCGCCGCTGCGATTACACAAATTTTCACAGAATAATTTCCGTGTTAATCTTTTAATCCGTGCCTCCGTAGTAAATTTTTAAATTAATTCACAGTAAATAAAGCATTTCCAAAAATCAATTTACCCGAATACCAAAAACCTCTGAAAAGTGGAGAATCGGCCATGTAAACAATTTTTCCACGACCCATTTCTTGCACACCGAAAGTTAGCGTATTTTTCATTTTTTCTTTTGCAATTTTTCCTGCAAAACCAGTTACATGATTGTTTTCTTTGATATATCCCACATTCCAGCCATCTTTCATGTAATCATAGTTATAAACATCACGCACGAGTGCGTAATAAAATCCATCTGTTCCGTAGCCGAGCGGGTGCGTTTTGTCAATTTCTACCTTAAAAATAGCCCCAGGAATTTGCTCCATAATGCTTTCACGCTCACGGGTACCGTAAGTTTTGAGTTCGGGCTTATCACTTGCTGAAGCATCCTTCTTGCGTTTCAAAGCGAAACCATCTTTATCGGCAAAATACCCGGTTGCACCTTCGAGGGCAATTACTTTTCCACCGCCTTGAATCCATTTTTTTAGGGCATCGCCATTGCCAAAAATTCGGTCATAGCTGCCATCGGCCAAAACAATTACGTCAAGTTGTTCAAGTGGTACTCTTGAAAACGAACTACCCTCAATAACGGTAATTGGATATTTGATTTGTTGCTCGAAAAAATGCCAAACTTCACCGAAAGCAGTTGAAGAGACTCCCTCGCCCGCAATTAAAGCAACTCTAGGATTTTTAAGTACATTTACCGAACCCGAACCAAAGTCATTCCCGCTCATAACCATGCCCGAAGTGGTTCCTAAGAGATTGATATTAAATTCTTTAGCAGCTGATTGAATCGTCTTATCGAATTTCTCACCTAAACGTTCGTTGTTAGTTCGAGTGATGATTAAAGAGCCTGCATCAAATTTGCGGCCATCAATCTCAAACGGATTTTCGTTGAATCTTACTTTAATTCCCGCTGCCAAAACTTTCGATAAAAACTTCACGTCTTCAAAAGATTTCCATGCAGCCACATACGCATACGGTTTACCTTCGATGGTGGCTTGTTTCACGCTCGACATTTGAGTATTGCCCACAGCTAGTTTTTCTTTGGTTGCATAAGCTTTTAAGCCATAGCCATACGGTAAAGACCAAGTTGTTAGATCATAAGTAACCGAATCTTCGAGTGCGGTTTTAGGCTCGAATAAAATCTTTACGAAAGTTCCTTTTGGTTGGTAGGTGCTGATAATCAAGTCATTAGCTTCTATTTTGAAGTTTTCATCTTTCAAAGTCTGATACCCAAAACCGTTTGCCGTAGATTCTTTTGCCGCAAAACCGTAATTGATTTGGAGTTTATCCAAAAGGCTCGTGAGGGCCTGAACCTTCGCTTCATCGCCTTTGGTTTTCATCACAAATGTTTTGTAAGTGCCATATCCATTGGCGGTTTTATCCGTA
This sequence comes from Emticicia sp., assembly GCF_049241225.1. Lineage (NCBI taxonomy): Bacteria > Pseudomonadati > Bacteroidota > Cytophagia > Cytophagales > Leadbetterellaceae > Emticicia > Emticicia sp. The sequence goes on along the minus strand of NZ_JBMLRC010000322.1, from coordinate 22,993 downwards.
AAAAACTTATTAAATTCTTCCACCGTTTTATCGGCACGGCTCGAAATTGCTTCAAGTGTTCCCATACTGGTAGCAAAATGATGCGAAATACGTTGCGTAAGCGTAAGGGTATCGCCATCTTCTTTGGCAATTGCCAAACCAGCCGCACCGCCACCGCCTTGCTCATAAGTCATGCCGATTGCTCCGTTATACGATGGATAAGTATCACCATAGCTTGGGTATAGTAAATCGTAGTTTTCTTTCGAGAAGTACAACCAGTAGTTTTTATCGAAATATTTTTTGTTGAATTCTCCCAGCGTTTGCTGAAACTCACGTTGCCATTTGCTCAAATCTTCGTGGTAAGGTTTTGCCGATGGCGGGAAATAATATGGTGTGTTGTAGCCCATTTCGTGAAAATCGGCGTGTAAGTGGGGCATCCATTGGTTATAAAGTTTCACACGTTGTTGTGAAATCTCTTGTGTTTGCCAAGCCCAGTCACGGTTAGGATCAAAAATATAATGTGAGAAACGCCCTCCTGGCCACGGTTCACGGTGTTCGATTGCGAAAGGAGCGGGGTTTCCACCTTGATTAGCCACACGATTATACCATTGAGCATAGCGGTCACGGCCATCAGGATTGATACATGGGTCGAGAATTACAACCGTATTTTTCAGAACATTCTGAGTGGTTGTGTTATTTTTATTGAGAAGTTCGTACAAAACCTGTAAAACAGCTTCCGAACTCACGGCTTCGTTGCCGTGTACATTATAGCTCAACCAAGCTATAGCAGGAATTTTGCCGGTAGGTTTGCCATCTAAAAGTCCAATACTTTTAAGGTTATTCGTACGAATCTCTTCGATTTTTGCTAAATTTTCGGGAGATGCAATAATTGCAACCATCAACGGGCGGCCTTCAAATGTCATCCCATAGTCGATTGTTTTTACCTGAGTTGGATTCTGAGCGGCTACATGACGCACATAATCAACGATTCGATGGTGAAAACTAAATTTAGTACCGAGTTTATATCCCAGAAATTCTTCGGGAGTTTTTGTGGTTTGGGCTGATAAGTTTATAAAACTAAACAATAAGAAAAAACAATAAGAAATCTTTCTCATTCGACGATGGATGTTTTGAAGTGTTAATTTTATACTATGATTCTTCAAAGATAGATAAGAGAAAAGTGATTTACGAAAGTCAGGCGAAGTATTTCATAAAAATTAAGAAGATTTTCTTTTTTTGTCTTTAAATATAATAAATCTAATTATATGTATAATTATAGAAAGAATTTTGATATTTTTAAACTTTTTTTAGAGAGTACTATTGTGGATTAAAATTTTTGCCGTACTTTTGCACCACAATTCGCTAACGCAGACGATAAATGGAACCAGTCGGCCCTATCGTCTAGCGGTTAGGACAAGTCCCTTTCACGGATTAAACCGGGGTTCGATTCCCCGTAGGGTCACGAAATCGCTGCGATTTGACGAATTTATGCTCAATAATCACTGATTATTGAGCATTTTGCTTTTTATGCAGGGGTATAGTATTTTATTGGTTGTTTATCAAAATAATTATTGTACTTTTGCCCCACGATTTTTGAATCGCAGACGATAAATGGAACCAGTCGGCCCTATCGTCTAGCGGTTAGGACAAGTCCCTTTCACGGATTAAACCGGGGTTCGATTCCCCGTAGGGTCACGAATCGCTGCGATTAAAAAATCGTTAACGCCTGATAATTTTTATTATCGGGCGTTTTCTTTTATCTTCATATCAAGTCTTTCACTAATCATTTTTTAAAAAAGTTTTTTTTTTCATGCAACCTTGCCGAGATTATTCTCGTATTTGAAATTAAACGAAAGAATAATCTTTTAAAGTGATCATAAAAAAGATTCATCTATTATTTAATTCGAGTCTGAAATTTATTCTTAACATTATTTTAAATTATGGAAACATCACAATTGAGTAGAGGGCAATTTTTGAAGCAACTTGGCCTGAGCAGTGCCGCATTAATGTCGTTTTATTGCTTAGGTACAGGACTTACATCTTGTTCGAGCAGCTCAGAAGATCCAGCCCCAACCACAACAACTGGTGGTGGTACAAATACAAACTCTGGGGTTACGGGAGCTATTACAGGAGCCATTGATTTTACATTAGATTTGACTAATGCAAACTTCTCGAAATTAAAAACGGTAGGTGAGTTTACTTACGTTGGAGATATCATCATAGCCAATGCAAAAGGAACATTCGTGGCTTTATCAAAGGCATGTACGCATCAGGGTACTGCTGTCAATTATCGAAGCGGTACCAATGATTTTTTCTGCCCGAACCATGGTTCAATTTTCAGAACCGACGGAACTGTGCAAAAAGATCCAGCCACACGAGCACTAACGGTTTATAAAACCGAGCTTCTGAATAGTAATAACTCTTTGAGAGTCAAGGCATAAATTTCCTCTATTTAAACGAATGCAAAAAAAATAAAAAAAATAAAACCAAACCTTTTTGCAATTCGTATATACGGTATAAGTAATTACAAGATGATGATTTCGGCAAAACTATCGTAGAAGAATACTTAAGTCTGAGTCGATCAATTTTTTGAAGACCCAGCATAGTTTACCCTAGTCATTTCTTTAATTATGAATGTATTTTAAATACGTGAATCTATAAACGGTATTTTTGATACGTATAGTAATTATTGTTTAGGGGTATGTGTTTTGATGATTAAAGGAAGCCAAAGTTTTTTGGCTTTCTTTTTATCTTTACGTTTATAAACTTTTATACCTTACATTTATCATGAAGAATATCTTTGTTCTGCTGTTAATTTTATCTTCTTCCCTCATTAATAAAGTTGTAGCTCAAATTGATGCCGATAGCTTATTAAACGATTTGGATGCTGGTGCTACCCAAACCGAATTATTACCCAAACGTATGCTTTTATCGCAGAGGTTACTTTGGGGTGAGCGAGGGCTTTACAGAAGAGTTGGAATCGCACCCGAATTAACTATAGAAAATCGCGAAAGAGAATTACGCATTCGTCGTAATATGTTTAAGCTTCACCAAACGCTGGGTTTTATAACTGCCGCAGGCATGATAACCCAAGGAATTTTGGGGGCACGGCTTTATAATAATGAGACTTACAGTGACAAGCTTAAGAATATTCACGGGGCAGTAGCTACGGGCGTAAACATAGGCTATGCTACTACTGCTCTCATGTCATTTACTGCTCCGCCTGCTATGCTTAATCGTAAAGGAATCAGTAATATTAAAGTGCATCGATATTTATCTTATGTACATCTCTCGGCCATGATCGCAACCAATGTCTTGGGGCCTCGGATAAAAGAAGATTTTACATTGAAGCCCTACCACCGTGCTGCTGCTTATACTGCAGTTGGAGGCTATTTAGCCGCAATCGCCATGATTAAATTTGAATTTTAAGTCAATTTCTCAAACATCAATAGCAAAATGTCATTAAAATATAATTTTCTTGTTTTGATGCTGATTTCTTTTTTAGGAATCGCACAACAGCAAGATGTAAGCAAGATTTTTGCTGATAAAAGCGTATCTAAAGTTAAATACGCTATGAAACACCCCATGCACGAATGGGAGGGCATCTCGAAAGATGTAAATGCCGTAATGGTTTATAATAAAGCCAACAAAACAATTGATCAAATGGTGGTTTCACTTAGAGTTGATTCGTTTGATAGTGGAAACTCTAATCGTGATTCTCATGCCATAGAGGTTTTGGAAGGATTGAAATTTCCGAAAGTAACTTTTGTGAGTACTAAAATTAAACCTAATGGTAATGTGCTTAGTGTAGATGGTAATCTAACTTTTCATGGTATCACAAAGCCTATTACGTTTAACGTAAATCAGAATACGGCTGGCAATAAAGTTAGTTTTGACGGAAAATTTGAGGTATTATTATCTGATTACAAAGTAGATAGACCCTCGCTATTTGGTGTAAAAACTGAGGATTTTATCAATTTATCATTCAATTTAAGTTTTATTATTAAATAAAAACGAAAAGAAAGAATGGTTATCTATTAAACGAAGTAAATCAGACTACAATGAAAATGCTTAGCAAGATCCTCGTAATTATCTTATTTTCTACGGCTGCTTATGCCCAGCAAGATTTGGTGAAAATTTTAGCTGATAAAAGTGTTTCGGCTATAACTTATGCCATGAAACACCCAATGCACGATTGGGAAGCTGTGTGTAGAGATGTGAATGCGGTGATTGTTTACAATAAGGCATCGAAGGGTATTGAGCAAGTGGGAGTTTCGTTGAAAGTCCAATCGTTTGATAGTGGAAATCCGAACCGTGATTCGCATGCTTTGGAGGTATTAGAGGCATTAAAATATCCGAAAGTATCATTCGTAAGCACCAAAATAAAAGCTGCGGCCGAAATCGTAACCGTGGAGGGTAATCTAACCTTTCACGGAATCACGAAGCCAGTTACGATCATAGCCACACGTGAAGATTTTGTAAACAAGTTGGTCTTTGAGGGCAAGTTTGATGTGTCGTTGACTGATTATAAAGTAGAACGGCCTTCATTGTTTGGCATGAAGACCGACGATATGCTACATTTTAAGTTTAAACTTATCTTTAAACTCTAATTTATTGCCATTTGAGGGTTTCGAGAATATGCCTCGAATCTACTTTCATGTAATCAATGATAGGTTTGAGTGAATCATTTTCGGTGGCAGTCATTAGATAAACTGCACCTCTAAGGTAGTGCTTGGTGCTATCAGTCACGAAAAACTGATATGGGCTTGGCACTTCTCCTTCTAGCTCAAAAATTACCGCCCTTTTGCCGCTTTTAGTAGTCAAAATCTTATCAGTTATCGAATATGCTTTTTTGTCATGATTGAAGGCTAATTTTGCGGCGTCTCCCATCATATTTTGCAATCTGTTCAGATCGTTTTTTACCGGTTTATACGTAAACTGAATTCGGGTATTTAATTTCGGATAATAGACTATTATCCAATGAGGTTCGGCATGTTTGAAAGTATCGAGCTGAATAATTGCCTCTTTCGAATATTCAAACGAATAAGGGTGCTCATTTGGTAGCGTTTGATATTGATGCTGAGGTAAATCAATGCGATTAAAGCCGCGAGGTTTAGGCGAGTATTCTTGATTTGAATTTTTGCAACCTGCCTGCCAAACTCCCAAAATAATTAATAGTACTATTTTTATAACCTTTGTTTGGTGCATAAATTAGGTTTTCTTAAAAAATATAAACTCCTGTTTTTTCCTCGTCGCTCAAAATTACTTGGATATGCTCATTGAGGGTAGTTGAGAGCGAATAGCCCACATAATCTGCAGCAATCGGAAAATTTGGGTGATTACGATCCACGATTACGGCCACTTGTAATTTTTTGATTGGAATACTCAAAAAAGGACGCAAACTAAATGCCAGCGTTTTTCCTGTATTAAGCACATCATCACATAAAACGATGTTTTTATTTCGAAAAGTATCTACCTTACTTTCAATATTTATTTCGGGTTGCTCGGTGGCTTGCTTATTAAATGTAAGTTTGGCGATATATACCTCCATCTTTGAAATTTGTTGCAGTTCTTTCACTAACATTTCTGCAAAGACGAAGCCTTCACCGTGAATTCCTGCAATAATTATAGAAGGCTCCTCAAAATTTTGTTCATAGACTTGATACGCAATTCTGCGAATTTTTTGGAGGGTTTGAGTTTTATTCAGTAACTGATTCGACATAAATTAAACTTTTATTATGGCTTTGGATACCTTTATTACAAAAACGAAATATTTGGTTTGAATTTTGATAATACAAATTTAAAGCTTATTTAAACAGGTGCCATATCAATAAATACATATCCTTTTAATAATTTTTTGGCATAGTTTGTGTAAATGCTTTGAGTATATATTATTAACGAACAAAGATAGTCAAAACTTAATCATTATGAAGTTCACGAAATACTTAATGTCAGCAATCGTTTTCATTTTTCTTACGAGTGCCACCCGTCCAGGCGATGATGACACCAAGAGAAGCAGGGAAGATAATGAACTAGCTGACAGAATCAGGATGTCGTTTAGAGGTGGAAACCCTCGGATGTTGGCAAGTTGTCTAAACCAGCACGTTGAACTGGTGATAGATTCAGAAAAAATCGATTTCCAAAAAATTTCTTCTCAGCAGGCAGAGCAGATTTTTAAATCTTTCTTCCAGAAAAACCCTCCATTGGCTTTCCAGTATGTTTATCAGGGAGCGTCAAATGCCGATTTACGTTATAGCGTGGGTACGTACCGTAGTCGAAACAAAGATTTCTTGGTTTATATTTTAGTTCGTAGAGCCGATGCTAATAAATATGTGATCGACACGATTCAGTTTAGAGAGGGATGAGATAACTTTACAAATGACTTTTATTGATACTTCTTACAAAATAATAGGAAAGGCTCTGAAATTGTCAGAGCCTTTTTCTATTTTTGTGCTTTCAAATGATAAATAATACTTAGCTGGGGCTAAGGTCATAGAGAAGTTTTACAGTTTAGACCGATATTGACTCTCCCATTATGTATTTAATGACTATAAAAATAAGATGATTGTAAAAACTAAAAAATTTGCGTTAGACCCTAAAGAATATGTGAGTATCTCGTTTAAGCGTCACATGAAAAATGAGTGGAAATGGCTATTGATTCCTGCGGCTGTTTTCTTATTGGGTTTGGTATTACACTTTACGGGTGCTTATAAAAACTGGTGGATTCCGGTCGTGGCTGTAATTGGAGGTGGACTCTATGTATTGTTTTGGTATGCACAATTTTATGCGGCCTCGCAGATGGAGCAAAATAAGCAGATGTTCGACAAATTTATGTACGAAATAGATAGCCGCCAGATTTTAGTGAAAATCAACCAAAAAGAGGGTGGTATCATGAAATGGGAGAGTATCCAAACTGCCGAACGTACAGATGATGCATTTTTGTTGATTATCGGTAAGGGACAATTTCTTCGTTTTCCATTTTCTGTATTTAATAGTGAACATGATTTGAAATTATTTGAATCAATTTTGAAACGTAAAGAACTATTATAATAAAAGTATTTCGGAGCATTTACATGGAAAGTATTTCTTGTAAATGCTTCATAATGAGTGAGTTATGATTGGTTGGTAGCTCGTTTAAACTTTTGTTTGAGTAAATATTAAGAGTAGCCCAAAATTTTGTAAGTGATATGGCTTATTAAGCGGTACAATTTTTGCTTGCTTATTAGCATTCACGATGAATATAAAATTTTAGCTTTTCGATAGAAAGGATGGCTATGGTATATATATATGAAAAAACTTTGGTTAATGCTACTTTTTTCTCCTGTCCCCATGCTTTACTATGGGTTTTTTCTTCAGGATTTTTACATATTAAAGCAAATCGGTGGGCTAGAAGTCTTCTCAAATTTAACTTTGATTTTGTATTACATCCAATCAAAAAAAAGAAAGGATTTTGCATCAATCGATGCCTATTTGATTGAGGCTTTACTTTATACTATTGTAGGGGCGGTTCTTATATTTTTATTTAATGATAATCTACTTTTGATGTTTATACATACCGTCGGTTTTTATCTGACACATTTCATGTATATAAACGTATTCAGAAGCGAAGGAAGTGTTTTGCCCGCATTATCAACACTTATGCAAGAGTGGAAAATTATTTCACTAACAGTTTTGTTTTTTGTTGGATTAGTCTTTCTGTTAATTACTTATACTCCAAACAGCCTATTGCTGATAAGTTTTGTTTATTCGACTCAGATGATGTTATTGTGTTGGATGGCATATTTTAGACCTATTCCTCAAATAGCATTTAGTTTTGGTTTTTTAGGTGTTTTTTTTATGGTCATATCGAATCTATGGTTAGCCATCAACCTACTTTATCAAAGTCTTTGTCATTCCATAACAATATATTATATACTCTATTCATCTGCACAATTTTTGATAGTTGAGAGTGTTTTATACAATCAAAAGTTAAAGAGTGTTAGCTCGCCATTAAATAATCAATAGTGGCTAAGTCGAGAGCTTCTTCGACATTCATACCTATTCTAAGATAGTTGAGAGAAGTACGTAGGTAGTTCAACTCATCTTGTAGATTTGGTCTTACACCAGCAGTTTTTTCGAGCACTTGCTCAATAAATTCGGTCGGAATTTGAATATAGTCTTGCATTGTTTTTATAGATAGATTAGTTTCCTACTCAATCACAATATCAATGCCATTTTAATGTTTACTGACAAAAACTTATCCGGTGGATGAAAATATCTAATTAATGGCCAGCTTAATGACTTTGCTTAGGTTATTAGATAATAATCTGATAAAATAAATTCCAGATTTTAGATTAGATAATTCGAAGCGTTTTCCAAATTTCAAAGCTTTTGGTTGTAATGTTTCCTCATAGACTTCTCTGCCTAAAATATCAACTACCTGGATCTCCTCTACATCATTATAGTTTGCTTTAAGCTCGAAAATGCCATCGCTCGGATTTGGGTAAAGTTGCACCTCCATGCTATAAAAATCGCTTGCTTGTACTCCTTTTTCTACCACCAGATCTGTTACCCAGATACCTCGCCCAAATGTTGCTGCATAGAGCTTTTTGGTTGCGGAATTAATCTCAAGTTCGTGAATGATTACATTAGGCAAATTACTGATTAGTGGTTTCCACTCTTTCGTGCCTTCTATCAAATAATAGACACCTATATCCATACCTACATACAAAATATCGGTGTCTGCATCTGATTGATAAACGATAGTATTGGCAGGTAGATTTGGTAGATTATAACTGATGTTTTCCCAGCTTTTGCCGCCATTATTTGAATAAAAAACCTTTTTGCCTTCTTCGAAATTGCTCAAAGTAGCCCACACGCGATCTGGATATTTATCGTCAACGGTTAAGTAGGTAACGTATGAGTCTTTGTAGATATTATTGGTGATATTTTCCCAGAATTCGCCATTATTAACTGTCCGCCAAAGTTCGGCCGATTGCTTGAGCAAAGGTGTTGCTTTTTTTGCAATATAGATCATATTGGCATCTGATTTCGGAACCGCCAATGCCGTCGAAACTTGAGGATAACGAGTTGTGCCATAAATCCTAAAATTAGATATCGTACGTAGTTGTGATCTTTCGCGTGCTACCTCTATTTTATGAACATTTCCGCCAGCAATAATTACCTGATTACCAGCTTCGTTTATTACAAATGGCGTTGTCCACTCGCCGGTGTCACTATTATTTATAGGTGGAAATACTGGTAACTCACGTTTTTGAGCGTCGTTTAAATCATAAAAACCTATGTAGCCATATTGTGAAGAACCATACATGTAATTTTTGCTAAACGCCCCTTCCATACCATCACCGTCGAATTCGTTGGTCCATGGTCTTTCGTTTTGGCTCAAAAACATGTTATTATCTTGGGCCCCCGTAAGAATTTTAGAGCCATCGGACGAAAGACCTAACCTATAACAAGAAGTTGCGTTTACGCCTTTAGTCACAAACTTCCATGATAAATTAGCCACTGTACTTGGGATAATCTCTTTGGTTGAATAAACCCCGCCATCGTTGCATAAATAAATAGTTTTATTGAGGGGGTTATAGCCAAAGGCGTGTTGGTCTGGGTGAATTGTTGTGTAACCTGTAGCTTGTCGCCAAGAATTTCCACCATCATTACTTTCATTCAAGATCAATCCTCCAACATAGATGGTTTGTGGTTTTGTAGGGTGAACCATTATACACAAATCATAGAATCCTTGGCCGCCAGCGGCGTTGTAAGAAGTAGATAATAGATTTCCTCTAAAAGCTGATTTTTGCCAAGTTTCTCCGTTATCGGTACTTTTGTAAAATCCTTCGAAGCCATTATTATTATCACAACTTACTGCATAAACAATGTCGGGGCTACTCGGTGAAATTGCAATTTCAACTCTTTGAACGTTTGTTTTTCCGATTCCTGTTGTCAGATACCTCCACGTATTTCCATTATCTTCCGACTTCCAGATTCCGGCTTCACCTTGTTTGGTACTTGCTACATAGACCCCAGTAGCAAAGAGGATATTCGAATAAATTGGATGCTGAACAAGTGATGAAGTCATGCGGTCTAAAACTCTACTTTTCCAGGTATCGCCTCCATCGAAAGATTTAAAAATACCTTTTGTACCAACAACTACAACTTCTTTTGAGTTTTTCGGATTTACCCAGATCGTTCGGGTTATCGAATTTATACCCTCTGCGAGTTGATTTTTTAAGCCAGTTTGCTGCCAAGTTTTGCCTCCGTTTATACTTTTCCAAACACCGACTCCATAATAAGTATTGCGTTTACGGTCGGCTGTATATAGGTCATAGCCGATATAGGCAAAATCGGCCAAAGATATATAAATGGTTTCGGGGTTATTGGGGTCGAGTGTAATGCCACTTACTCGTAAGATCGGGAGATTATCTCCCAACGGTATGTATGATTCTCCGCCGTTGGTGGTTTTCCAAATACCTCCCTGGCCAAATCCAATATAAAATGTAAGAGAATCGCTCGGATGAAAAGCAATACAATTGACTCGGCCAATGCCGAATAATTCAGGACTACCATAAGGACCAGCAGGCACCCAAGATGATACTTTTTGGCGTGTATTTTGGGCGTTTTGTCTAAGATTTTCAATCGAGGTGGTGGCATTTAGCAAAACCTCACTTGATGGCATAGAGCCTGTGGTATCGATACGACGTAAAAGTTCGTGTTCATAACGAGCCATCCATTTCCAGCCACGAGTTTCTTTTGGCTGGCGAAAAAGCCAATCTCTAAACTTCTGCTCGTGATGAAATAAATTAGTTGATTCATTTAGGCTTGGAATACTCTCGTGAGTATTTTGAGCTACGACAATGAAGCTGTATATAAATAAAATTATGGTGAAGGCATGTTTCATGTAAAGTCTTTTACATTCATTTGTAAAAAGGATTCGATATTATTTTTTTGTAAAACATAAATCTACTTCAAAAACGCTACTTTAAAAAATTGTTAGCTTCATTTTTAGTTGAATTATACTCGGCATATTCTAAGCATCTTCGATATAATTCTTCGGCACGTTTGGTGTTTCCTGAGCGAATAGAAATACGAGCTAAGCCTGCATAAGCCATTGCAAAGTAATCGTTGGTGTAACGTTCGTTGGGTTGCATCTTTAATACGTTTACATACAGATCAGCTGCTGCTTTATCGTTTTTTCTAAATTTTTCATTGACTAAACCTTCAAACAAATTTCCCGCCAAAAGATACACTTTATCATTCGTGCGTTTTAATTGCTGAATAAGTGGTAAAGCTTCATCGATTTTTCCGTTCATAATTAAGCTTTCAGTATGACGCATAGTATAGACCAAATTATTCGGATAGCGTTCGTGCAGCCAATTAGAATAAATCAATGCTTTCGAATAATTAGATTCATATTTCAAGAAAATATTCATTAAATAAAATGAGGCTTCAATTCTTGAAAATACCGATTTCTGAACAGCTTGTTCGAGTTGTTGTAGACCGAGTTTTTTATTGCCATTCTCAAAGAAAATCATTGCGGGTTTTGCAATAGGGTGGGTTTCGGGATATTGAATCCTATAAAAATTATATAGGCCAGAAGTAAATAAAAACTCTGGATTCTTTTCGATATACTGTCTTCCATCTTTCAAGTATCCGTAGGCTTTACGCGACTCGTTGGCAGCTTTTACCTGTTCTTTTTTATAATTGAGTACTAATGCGATGTAGCCATGAGAGGCAACCAAAAAGAAAATTGCTTCTGCTTTTTTTGTAGGATCTTGAAGCAGGCTCTCAGCCGAAAGCTGACATTTTTCGAGTAATGCAAGATATTGAGCCAAAGCTTTAGGGTTTTGTTCGATCGGCAGATGTTGCCACTGAACCTGCAATGCACCTAGAAGCGGGGTAACAGGATGCTTCGGATATTTAGCTTTTACAGCGTGAAAATACGAATCAGCTTCTTTTAATTCGTAATTATAAAGCTTGTCTAATCCTTTGATAATCAATTGTTTGGATTCGGGATCGTTGAGTAATTGTGCGAATGATTTAACCGAAAACGTTAAGAAAAATAAAATTCCAAAAAAAAGTTTCATAAATCGTAATGGGTATTTTTTATAATAACGAATAAAATGCAAAAAAGCCTCCCAAATGGAAGGCTTTTTTTTGCTTCGTAACTTACCCTTTCTTGTGTAGTTAACGATTAATTTTGGTGTTTTGCTAAGTAGTTTAACACTGCTTCACGGCTTCTAAGGTTTACACCTTCATTTTGCATTGCTTGACCAACTGTTTTCTCGATTGTTACGTAAGAGAACGTAAGGTCAGTTTGTGGTGCATAAGATTTGATACCACCAATAGCGGCAGTTTGCGAACTGTAGTAGAATGTTACTTTTCCAGTCGAAATACCAAATCCTACTGTTTCGGTAGCACCGTCAGTTTCTTTGATCACTGTTCTTGGAAGGGCTACGAAATCTGTTCCGATTTTCACGTATGCAAAAACAAATGTTGTTGCTTTTACGTTAGCATCATTTACAACATAGGCACCAGTTTTACCAGTTGATCCAGTTCCGATACCAGGGGCATCAATAGTTCTCCATTCTGCAACCTTAACTGTTACCTCTGCACCTTTAACGTTTGCGTTTCCGTCTTTGCCTGCAGCACCAGTTGCACCAGTTGCACCAGTTGCACCAGTTGCACCAGCAGGGCCAGTTGCACCTTGTGGACCTTGAGCTCCTTGAGGGCCAGTTGGACCAGCAGGGCCTTGAGGGCCTTGGTCTCCTCTACATGACCAGAAAGCCACAGATAAAGTCAATGAAACTACTGAAAGGACTCTATAAAATTTGTTCATGATTTGATGGGTTTTGATTTTTTGGCTTCAGTTACGTAGCAATATTATTGAAATTTGTTCAACTTTGCAAACGCTAATATCGCTTTATTTATTTTACGGTGAAAATTTTTTCGTAAAAAATTGACCCATCAGTTACAACTGTAATTATTTTAGTGGAAAAAGTGATATTTTTATCAAAAATAGAGTTTAAAATACCAAACATTACTCATTATCAGATTTATTAACATTATGCAAAATTTAGATTGTCTCAATCAAGTAGCCGAATTTCATCGTACGTTTAAACACCCAATTTTAGATACACCGCAGATTCCTTCAAAACAACGTTGCGACCTTCGTGTTTCACTCATAGCCGAAGAATTGAAAGAACTTCAAGAGGCAATCAACGATAATAATATTGTAGAGGTAGCCGACGCACTGGCCGATATTCAGTATGTATTAGCAGGTGCAATTTTAGAGTTTGGTTTGGGTGAAAAATTCAGAACAATATTCGACGAAGTTCAACGCTCAAATATGAGTAAAGCTTGCAATACTGTGGAGGAAGCAGAGGCTACCATGAAGCACTACGCCGAAAAAGGAACGGAGTCTTATTATAAGGAAATAGAAGGGAAGTTTTTGGTGTATAGAAAAGGTGATGACAAGACCTTGAAAAATATCAATTATTCGCCAGCCGATTTAAAGAGTATAATTACCCCCCGCCCCTAAAGGGGAGTTTCTTATTCTCGAATAACTTAATTTTTAATAATTATGAAAACTAACCTAAATTCCCCTTTAGGGGTTAGGGGTGTTGGGGGCGTTGCTGCGGCACGCTTCCTCAAGTACGTACAAATTGATACGCAATCTGACCCTAATTCAGCATCGAATCCATCTACCGAAAAACAGAAAGATTTGAGTCGATTGTTGGTGCAAGAGCTATTAGATTTAGGCATCGTTGATGCTCATCTCGATGAATGGGGGTATGTCTATGCCACGATTCCGAGCAACACCGAGAAGGAAGTTCCAACGATTTGTTTTTGTTCGCACGTAGATACCTCGCCCGATTGTAGTGGGGCGGGAGTGAAGCCGTTGATTCATTTTAATTGGGATGGAACGGATATAATTTTGCCCGATGACCCAACTCAGATTATTAAAGTTGCCGAACATCCCGATTTGAAAGAGCAAATCGGTAACGATATCATCACTGCCAGCGGAACAACTTTGTTGGGGGCTGATAATAAAGCTGGAGTTGCCGAAATTATGGCTGCCGCTGAATATTTGATGCAAAACCCAAGTGTGAAGCACGGAACAATAAAGATATTGTTTACGCCTGATGAAGAAGTGGGTCGTGGTACAGAAAAAGTAGATTTAGAAAAACTCGGTGCCGATTTTGGCTACACAATGGATGGCGAAAGTCTTGGCACACTCGAAGACGAAACTTTTTCGGCTGATGGTGTGAGCCTCACTATTCATGGTATAAGTACACACCCTGGTTTTGCGAAAGGGAAACTCGAAAATGCCATGAAAATTGCGGGCGATATTTTGGCGGCTTTGCCCAAAGATACACTTTCGCCCGAAACTACCGAAGGCATGGAAGGGTTCATTCATCCAACCCAAATTTCGGGGATTCAAGAAGCAGTGAAACTTGATTTTATCATTCGAGATTTTACGGTTGCGGGGCTGCATGAGAAAGAAAGTCTCTTGCAAAATATTGTTAATCAGGTACTTGTAAATTATCCTAACTCAAGGGTTGATTTTAAAGTGATTGAGCAATACCGCAACATGAAAGAAGTTTTGGTGAATCATCCGCAGGTGGTTGACTTTGCTTTGGAGGCAATCGAACAAGCAGGTTTGAAGGCTGAAAAACGTAGTATCAGAGGTGGAACTGATGGTTCACGGTTATCATTTATGGGTTTGCCTTGTCCGAATATTTTTGCAGGCGAACACGCATTTCACTCAAAACACGAATGGGTGTCGGTGCAAGATATGGAAAAAGCTACCCAAGTGATTATCAATTTAGTGCAGATTTGGGAACAGCGTTCGTAAGTCATAAAATTCCTGATTATCTGGTCTAATATGGATTCATTATTAGGTGTTATTTCTGGATATTTGACAATTTATGTTGTAGAGACAAGGCATGCCTTGTCTCTACTTTGCATATGATAATTCCGATTTATTTCTTCAAGAATTCTTTCACTACTGCCACTGTTTTCTCTGCATCTTCTTCCATTGGCGTATGCCCTAAATTTTTGAAAACTACCAGAGTATCGTTCGGTAAATCTGTATGAAATTTTTCGCCAACTTCGAGCGGAATCAATAAATCTTTATCGCCCCAAATAATGAGCGTAGGCATTGCTAAATCTTTGATTTTAACGGTTTTATCATTAATAATCCCCTTATTTCTAAACTCCGACATCCTATCAATAAATGCTTGGCGATTGCCTTCACGGAGCGATAATTCAAAATAACGGTCAACCAAATCATCGCTTACTTTGCTTTTATCGGCATAAACATTTTCTACACTTTTCTGCACAATTGAGCGAGGCGTAACGTATTTAAACAAATTCTTTACAACTGGCCAACCTGCTACTCGAAAAGCAATCGGTACTGATTTTGACTTCATGGCGTATCCGCCCGCATCAACTAAAATCATTTTTGACACTTTTTCGGGATATTTTACCGCAAAATTCCACGCAATTGAGCCTCCGAGAGAGTTTCCTGCAATGATACACTGTTTTACGCCGAGTTTTGTCAGAAAATTATTGATGAAAGTTGCATAAAACTCTTGTGAGTAATCGCTCGTTGGATTTGGGCCAGTTAGACCATAAGCAGGTAAATCGAGTCTGATAATCTTTCTTTCGGTTTTTAGAGCGTTTACCCAGCCATCCCACGTATGTAGGCTCGCACCAGTTCCGTGCAGAAGAACTAACGGAATGCTATCAGTTGCTAAACCTTCAATTCTATAATGCACCGACATTCCATCGACTTCGATAAATTTTGAGTCAGCGTTGGTATATTTTTGTTTGAGAGTTTCGAGCGGAATATCATTCTTCCAAAATAATGCAGAAAGTCCGACAATAGCAATTAGAATGAAGATGAAAACGTATTTTAAGGTCTTAAAGAGCAGTTTCATGTGATGAAGATTTTTTCTAAATTTTATAAGTCAAATCTAATATCTTTTTCTTGAAAATTTTAAATTGTTTCATTATTTTGTGCAAATTTGTGAATAGAACATAACCTGTTAATATACCTATGGAAATTTCACCTAACAAAACCCTATTAGAATATTTTTATCATTGGGAGGCAACAACGCCCGATAAAATTTATCTTCGCCAGCCTTTTGGCGATGATTTCAAAGATTTTACTTTCAAAGAAGCTGGCCGACAAACCCGTAGTATTGCTGCCTATCTGAAATCGCTGAATCTTCCGCCGAAAAGTAATATAGGTTTAGTATCAAAAAACTGTGCCGAATGGCTCATTGCTGACTTCGCAATCATGATGGCGGGGCATGTTTCTGTGCCGTTTTATGCTACTTTGACCGATACTCAAATTAATCAAGTGCTTACGCATAGCGGTTGTGAGGTGCTTTTTGTTGGAAAATTGGATGATTGGGCAGGTATGAAATCGGGTATTCCTGCTAATGTGAAATGTATTTCGTTTCCTACTTACAACCCCGACGCTTCGCACGTACAATGGAATGATATTTTGGCTAAGCACGCACCCATGACCGAAAACTATGTGCCAAATTTAGCCGATATTTTTACGATAATTTATACATCTGGCACGACCGGAAACCCAAAAGGCGTCATGTTGAAATACGGAGCAATGGCAAGTGTGATTTATCATACCCGTGATGTGGCCAAATTGCACACCGAAAATGCTCGTTTTTTTTCTTACCTACCACTTTGCCACATTGCTGAGCGAAATATCATTGAAGCAGCAGCTATCACAATGGGAGCAACTATTTATTTTGCCGAAACTCTTGATAGTTTTGCCAAAAACTTGGCCGCTGCCGAACCAACCCATTTCTTGGCGGTTCCTCGAATCTGGACAAAGTTTCAGTTGGGAATTTTGGGGAAAATGCCCGAAAAGAAACTCAATACTTTGTTGAAAATTCCGATTTTGAATGGAATTGTGAAGAAAAAAATCAGAAAAGGTTTGGGATTAGATAAAGCTGTGATAATTCTGACTGGTGCCGCACCGATGCCCAATAGTTTGATTGTTTGGTTTAGAAGACTGGGTATAATTATTCAAGAGGCTTATGGAATGACAGAAAATGTTGGGGCGGTGTGTATGATGCCACGAGATAATGTGAAAGATGGAACGGTCGGGAAAATTTACCCAGGAATGGAAGTGAAAATTGCCGAAGGTTCGGGTGAAATCTTGACTCGCTCAAATTGGAATATGGATGGCTATTATAAAGAACCAGCTCTGACTGCCGAAACGATTGATGCTGATAATTGGATTCATACGGGCGATGTGGGAGAATTAGACGCTGAAAACTATCTAAAAATCACGGGGCGTGTGAAAGAAATGTACAAAACCTCGAAAGGTGAATACGTTGCTCCAGCACAAATCGAATTTGGTTTTGCTGATAATAATTTCATAGAACAGATTTGTGTAGTTGGAAACAATTTACCACAACCGATTGGTTTATTAGTATTGTCTGATTTAGGAAAAGCGACTGATAAACAGGTAGTTAAAGAAAGTTTGGAAACAACCCTTAGAGACCTAAATCCAAAACTAAAAAGTTACGAGCGTGTACAAAGATTGGTAGTTTTGCGTGAACCGTGGACGGTAGAAAACAATAAAATGACGCCTACGCTTAAAATCAAGCGAAATATTATAGAAAAAGAATTTGCCCCAAAAGTTGATGGCTGGTATAATAAATCAGAAGCAGTGATTTGGGAGTAAGTTTTTTTTAGTGTAGAGTTAAAAATGTAGAGTTAAAAATGTAGAGTTAAGAGTTCATTCTACATTCTTAACTCTACATTCTTCATTTATCTAAGAAGTCCTTCTGGAATCGGTTTCTCTAATAAATGCTTATAAATAAACTGCGTTTTTAGATTATCGAAATGAACCCCTTTATTTCCTCCCCAACCGTGGCGGCCATTCGGATAAAGCATAAATTCGAAATTCTTCTTTTCATCTTGCAATTTGCTGATTAACTGAATGCTATTTTGCATATGAACGTTATCGTCCATAGTTCCGTGAACAATTTGCAAAACACCTTTTAGTTTGCTCGTGTGAGTCAGAACATTGGCAGATTTATAACCTTCAGGGTTTTCGGCTGGTGTATCCATGTATCTTTCGGTGTAGGCACTGTCGTACAAACTCCAATCTACTACGCTTCCACCTGCCATTCCGTGGGTAAATACATCACTTCCGTAAGTCAAGGCATAGCAACTCATATAGCCACCGTAACTAAAACCTGTGATACAGATTTTTGTTGGGTCAGCTATTCCTTTGTCTATCAATGACTTAACGAGCGTTTTGTAGTCTTGCATTTCCCAGTAACCTAAATTACGGTGCATATAAGCCACACCTTCTTTACCGAAATGTCCGCTTGCACGGTGGTCGAGTGCCACCTGTATGATTCCTTCTTTAGCGTACCATTGTTGGCGAGCCGACCAAGTCCATTGGTCATAAACTGTACCAGCATCTGGGCCACCGTAAATGCTTACCAAAACAGGATATTTTTTTCCAGCTACCATATTTTGCGGGTAAGTGATTGTCATCGGTAAATCATAAATGCCATCATCACTTTTTACTCTCAAAAGTTCGGTTTTAGCCAAATTATAATTATCCATTTCTGCACCTTTGATACTGCCCAGTTCACGCACTATTTTACCTTCGTTGTCAACAATTGCCATGCTGGTTGGCGTATTGATGTTTGAGTAAGTAGTGATAAAATATTTAAGATTTGGCGAAGCATTGATATTTCGGTTGTTAAATGCACCAAAAGTGAGGCGTTTTAATCCTTTTCCATCAAAACCAACTTTGTAGAGGTCGAAACGAGCGGTGCTTTCGATACCACGAGCGTAGAAATAAACCACACGATTCTTTTGGTCGATACCTTCAACATTTTTTACCGTATATTTCCCTTCGGTGATATTATTGATGAATTTACCGTTGATGTCATACAAATACAATTGTTTCCAGCCAGTTTTATCGCTGATAATCATCATTTCTTTACCACCGTCCATAATCGTTAGGCGTTCGTCGGCTTCATCAATACCAATCCATGATTTTTGAGTTTCGTTATAAAGCTCTTTTTTACTACCATCTTTTGGCGAAACATTATACAGTTTTAGGTTATCATTGCCACGGTTAATCCATTGGAGCATCAAACCGCTACCATCTGGCAACCATTTTGGCCATCCAAAATATTGTTCGTCTTTTTCGTTGAAAGCAGCCCAAGTAGTTTTTCCACCCGCTGGCGAAACAAAACCAACTTTGGCTTCAGGATTAGGGTCGCCACTTTTTGGATAACGAGTTTCTTCGATAAAACCATGCTGCCCCTCGCTGCTATAAAGCGGAAACATCATCGTTTTTGATTCATCAAAACGCATATAAGCAATTTTCTTGCTATCTGGACTCCACCAAAACGCACGGAAACGAGTCGGGCGACCGAAGATTTCTTCCCAATAAACCCACGTTGCGTAGCCATTTAAAGTAGTTTTAGTGCCATCGGTTGTGAGTTTTATCTCTTTTTTGGCTTTGAAATCATACGAATAAAGGTTGTTTTCTTTTGTATAAGCAATGTAGCTGCTATCGGGCGAAAACATAGCATTTTTTTCTTCGGCTGGGTCGTTGGTTAGTTGCGTTTCTGTATCGCCGCTTTTCAAAAATAGGTTATTATTTTTGCTGATAATGGTTTTTACAGGTTTTGCCTTTGGGCGAAGTATTTCTTCGCTTGCTTCGGTCATTTTTCCGCTGCTCACTTCCAAAATCATTGATTTGGTTTCTGCTTCTGGCGAAAGTTTCTGAGTAACTAATACTCGCTCATCATCAAGCCAACGTTGAATAATTGGTAATGGTTGGGTGAAGTTTTTGGGTGTTTTACCCGACATTAATTCTTTTTCGTCAAAATCCTTCTTTTGAGCAAAAACTGCTGTACTCGCAAGGCAGAGAAGCAATAGAGTTTTTTTCATGTTTAATAGTTTGAAGATTACAATTGGACGTAAAAATAGTGATATATATGACGAAAATGACGATATGAAAGTCTAAATTTATTTTTTCAGTGAAATAAATTTGCTAAAATTGTAAAACTTAAGATTTTCCAAACTATATAAATGGATGAGAAACCTTACCCCTTTTCACTTACGAGAACTGAATTTAGGTATGAATTTGAGAGTGTTAGCCAAGAAAAGGTAGTTCAGAAAGTGGTGTTATTTACTCAAACAGATTCGCCTCAAATTTTTAATCTTGCTTTATTAGACGTTTTGGACAACGGAAAAATGAGTGATATTTCGGTTACGAATAACGATGATTTAAGGACGGTTTTAGCAACGGTGATAAAAATAATTGAGGATTTTTTGAATAAAAATCAAGATAGATTTGTTATTTTTAGAGGAAGTGATGACCGAAGACAAAGACTATACAGAATTGTAATTAGTCGAGAATTAGAATTATTACAGCAAAATTTTCAAATTTGGGGAGTTGTTGACAATGAACTCACTATTTTTGAACCAAATAATGAAATGGATTTTTATTTAATAGGAAAAAAATGAAAACAAATAAGAAAATAGTTGTGAAAACAACAGCCGAGCAAATCGTACAAAAAAAGTTAAATGAAGTAAATGAAATGCTCAAAAAAACAGATTTATCAAAATTAGGTATAACAAAATAGTTAAGATTAACTTTTATAATCATTTAATCTTAACTACTGTTTGTACAATCATTTCCTCCCCAAATCTGCCGTAATCGCCAAATAATAAAATGCCCCGACCGTTGGCCCTGCAATAAAACTTACGTAAGGTCGATTCAGAATATTTGTTCCTGCTATTTTGAATTGCAAGCCCCGTTTTCGGGCATAATACGTAAATTGTGCATCAACATTATGAATGGCTGGCACATTGCCCGTTGCCAATGCCGACTGCCACAAAAATCCTTCTTGATATTTATAGTTTAGCCCAAAACCAATGTTTTTTGTAAGTTTGCTATTGCCAAACCCGATATTCGCCATCCATCGAGGCGTATTGAAAGCTTCTTCAAAACCATCATTATTGGCAGTATTTCGGAGTTTTGCAAAAGACGTATTTACATTTAGTGAGAAGTTTTTATAAAAATTATAGTTCAATCCGATACTCGCACCGTAGTTTCTTACGATAGTTTTGGAGTTTGTCCACAGGCGATAGCGAGCTTGTTTGTTGCGGTCGTACATGTAAAATGCCAGCGAATCGGCATTAGTGCCGAGTGGCACATTGGCCTCAATCTGAGCCATGAAGTTTCGGTAAACATTATAATAAAAATCGGCATCGACAAAAAGTTTTTTGCCCACAGGATAACCTTTGTAGCCAATCTCAAAACTATTGACATACTCTGGTTTCAGATAAGTATAATCGTTTTTGCGGAGAATATTTTTGTTTTTGATGATGGCTTCATTTTGAGTTAGTTTATTGACATTTATATCTTGGTTAACTGCCGCCGTGAAATCATCAATGGTTTTTCGTAGATATGAATTTTCAAAAATACCTTGCGACATTATCGGTAAGCCACCCACCCGTTTTACTCCACCACTATTGATATTTGAAAAAGCCTCAAACAAACTCGGAAAACGATATCCGTTTTGATAAGAAAGTCGGAAATGATTGTTTTCGTTAAGTGAATAAACCAATGACGCTCGTGGATTGAAACGCAAATCGAAATACTGGTTTTTGTCAAATCGGAGTGTCAGTAAAAATTTGAGTTTTTCATCGAAAAAAGTTTTACTTCCTTGCACAAAACCGCCCGCTTTCCAATAATTGATATTTTTACCGCTCTCTTTTGGATTGATAAAATAATTTCCATCAGGCACTACAATATAATTTCGGTAATCGAAACCAGCCAATAAACCAAAACCGTTGTTTTGAAGTGTTGTTGAAAGTTTTTTGCTCAAATCTGTTAGGCCTTCGGCGTGAAGCATGTATGATTGTACTCGCAGAGCTGCACCTACATCCCAATTATTGATGTCAGCTAATTTTGTAATCAAATCATCAAAAGCTGGAGTATTTGGTTGTGGGCGACCTTTATCTGCTTGCGTTCTGGCCGAATTTAGGGCATCAATTACACTTTTTCCTGCTTTGGTTTGGGCATTATATTCGTTCGTAAAATCAGTAAACCAAACATTGTCAGACTTAAAACTACGGTCGATATTTTCGGCCATCGAACGTATATTATACGATTTTCCCGTATTTTCGCTTGTCAAGTAAGCTCTAATTTGCGTGCTTGGACTCTGGTAAGTTATTGCATTCTGTGACAAACGATAATCATTTAAACGAAAACGATTGGTGCGTTGATAAACATTATCGAGCTGAGCAATTTTGAAACTATATGCAATTTCGTGCTGAGGTTTGAAGCGATAGTTTAAAGAAAAATCAGCCTTGAGATTATTGATAGAATAGTCAGTTACTTCTTCTTCAAAATAGCCAGTTCGAGCAACTACATATCTTTTTCCACCGAGAGTCAACGTTCTTCGATTCGATGATTCATTGCCGTAGGAATTTACATAGTCAGCCCCTATATTATCTTTTCCAATCAAATTTACCGAAGTATTGGCCATGGGATTAAGGTCAAACGTTGAGTTAGCTATCCAATCATAGCCTTTCTGATAGCCAAAGTTCACTTTAAATGCCCATTTTTCGCTCCATTTCTTTGCATAACGCAAACTCGTTTCCGAAAATAATTTAGGGCCGATTGTTGGATTCGATAAGTGATTGACTCCAGTTTTTTGCTGAAGACTAAAACCTTCCGATTCAAAAGGATTGAGAGTAAGTAAATTTACCAAACCATTCAACGAATTCATGCCATACAATGCCGAAGCAACGCCAGGAATCATCTCAACTTGACGAATATCAAGGTCGGTTGGTCCCATTCCCGAAGCAATTGGAGAGCCAATGTGTGGTGCTTGGTTGTCAATACCATCTACTAATTGCACAAAACGAACATTGGTTGTGTTCGTAAATCCGCGAGCATTATAGACCCTAAAACCCAAACTTGGCGTAATCA